>NZ_UBIZ01000383.1:0-25632 GCF_900465275.1 Parafrankia sp. Ea1.12
CATAGAGGATCGCGTCCACGATGTCACGCCGGTCGTGTTTCTCGGGCCGGCCGTCCTTCGACGCCGCCGGCAGCAGCGGCTGCACGTAGGCCCACTCCGCGTCCGTGAGATCCGAGGGATACCGAGGAGAACGTGCCATCTCCACGACCTACCAGCCCCACCGCCAACCCAAAACCTCCCACCCCCACGTCACTCTCCGCACAGAGAACCAAGATTCAGGACAGGTACTCAGTCGTCTTCGCCAATCCTTCCGTCCCCAGCACCGCGACCGTCCAGGTGAGATGCGACGTCGCGGGCCAGCGGACGTATCACCCGACCAGCTTCCTCCTACGTCACCCGGTGGTCGGCCAGGTTCTCAACGTGAACCTCATCGCCTGACGACCCGACCGGTGGGTGGTGCGCGCAAGTCCCGGCGCACCACCCACCGGTGGAAATCGCGTGCGCCTTTCACCTCGACCAGTCTCCCGGGTGGGAGACTGGCGACACAATGAAAAACGTGATCACTTCTTTGGACAGGCCGGCGAACCCGCCCTGGCAGCCGTTACAGGCCGAGGGGTGGAAGCTGTCGGACAGTCCCGAGCTCCTGGACCGCCACCAGGTGTGGAGGTGGTTGTCGCTGGAGGCCGCCTGGTCGCGTGGCCGCAGCCAGGAGGCTGTGAACACCTCGCTCGACCATTCCCTCACCGTGGGCGTCTACGATCCGGCTGGTCGGCAGCGGGGAGTCGCCCGTTGCGTGACCGACCGGGTGGCCGTCGGATTCATCGACGACGTCTACGTCGATGCGGACCATCGTGGCAAAGGTGTTGGGCGCTGGCTGGTGTGCGGGCTGCTCCAGCATCGACTGCTGCGCGGCATCTCACAGTTCACGTTGGTGACGGAAGACGCGCACGCCCACTACGCCGCGAGCGGATTCACGCCCCTGACCAAACTCCAGCGATGGATGCAGTGGCGACGCGACACCGGCTCCGCGTACACGCCCGATCCCTGGGCGCCAGGCTCCCCGCCCAGCTCCGTCAGCTGAGGTGCCGACGTTGAGCCGCTCGCGCATTCGTCCTCCGCGAATCGGTACGCGTCGCAGCGTGGTGAGTGACACTCTCTGCGACAGGCGCATTCCGAGACGGGGGTATCGCGGCGATGGAGACGGATCTGTTGTTCGCGCGGCACGGTGAGGCGCACTGCAATCTCAGACGTGTCGCGGGCGGCGAGATCGGCTGCACCGGACTGACGGAACGCGGCCGTGACCAGGCGCGGCAGCTCGGCAGGCGGCTTCGCCGAATGCACGACGACCAGCCTTTCGACGCCGTCTACGTCTCGTCGAGGCCGCCGTGCCCGGGAGACCGCGGAACTCGCCACCGGCGGGCTCGGCGTGCCGGTCACCGTCGAGCCGGCACTGGCGGGGCCGCAGCACGGCGTCGCGGACGGCCGGCCTTGGACGGAGATCTGGGCCGCGTTCGGTGCCAGCCCCGGCGACGAGCCGGACCGGCCGTTCGCCGAGGGCGCGGAAAGCTGGAACCAGTACCTCGCCAGGGCGATGGCAGCTCTGGGAGAGATCATCGAACGACATCCGGAGCAGCGGGTGCTCGTCGTCGCGCATGCCGAGACCGTCGAGGCCGCCCACACACGGTTCCTGCGGCTGCCGTCGCGCCCAGGGGTCGGTTTCGCCGTGGCGCACTGCTCGATCACCTGGTGGTCACACCGCGCGCCGGAGTTCGGGGCGGCACGCTGGCAGCTCGTCAAGCACAACAGCACCCGACACCTCGATCAGATCGAGTCCGCCCATCTCACACCCGCGGCGCGGGAATCCGGCCCCTGACGGGCAGTACGCGGCCATGTGCCTGAACGGCTCGACGCCGCTCGACCCGAAATCCCCCGCCGCCGTGGGCGGGCCTGGTGCGAAACACGTCTCCTGGTTTCTTCCGCGGCCGTGCCCCTGCCATAAACCGTGCTGTGTGCATAGACCTTTCCAGGCGTCGAGCAGATGACGGATGATCCGTCGAGACGGGACCTGGGATCGCACTGGCCAACGGGCCGTGAACGCTTTCTGGATCGCACCTCCGGTTGCTTCGGCAGGTCGTAGGAATCATTCATGAGCCAGGTGAGCCGACGGTCCGTCGTTCTCGGCGGAATTGCGGGCGTGGGAACGGTGCTGGCGGGCGCCGCGGCGGCCCGTGCCGCCTCCTATCCGTTCACGCTGGGCGTCGCCTCGGGCGAGCCCAGCGCGGACGGATTCGTGCTGTGGACCCGCCTCGCGCCCAGGCCCCTCGCCGCGGACGGGCTCGGCGGCATGTCGAGCGGCGCCGTCACCGTGGAGTGGCAGGTCGCCACGGACCAGTACTTCACCCAGATCGCCGCCAGCGGCTCGGTCTCCGCCGTCCAGGCCTGGGCGCACGGCGTGCATGTCGAGGTCGGCGGCCTGCAGCCCAACCGGGAGTACTGGTACCGCTTCCGCGCCTCCGGCCAGATCTCGCCGGTCGGCCGGGCCCGGACCGCCCCGGCCGTCGGCTCCAGCCCCGCGTTGAAGATGCTGTTCACCTCGTGCTCGCACTACGAGGCCGGCTACTTCACCGCCTACCGCCGGATGGCCGAGGAGAACCCGGACCTCATCCTGCACCTCGGCGACTACATCTACGAGGGCGCGGCCGGGTCCGGCGTGCGCTCGCACGTGCCCAGCGCCGAGATCAGCTCGCTGGCCGACTACCGCGTCCGGCACGCGCTCCACAAGTCCGACGCCGACCTGCAGGCCGCGCACGCCGCCGCGCCGTGGATACCGGTCTGGGACGACCACGAGGTCGAGAACAACTACGCCGACCTCGTCCGCAACGACACCAGTCCGGCCGGCGACTTCACCGCCCGCCGGGCGGCCGCCTACAAGGCGTACTACGAGCACATGCCGCTGCGGTCGGCGCAGGTTCCCGTCAACGAGAACCTGCAGCTCTACCGGCGCCTGCGCTGGGGCAGCCTGGCCACCTTCCACATGCTCGACACCCGGCAGCACCGGGACGACCAGGCGTGCGGTGACGGCACGAAGGTCTGCGCCGCGGCCGACGACCCGGCACGCACGCTGACCGGGGCGACGCAGGAGGCATGGCTGCTCGACGGCCTCGGCCAGCGCCTGGGTACCTGGGACATCATCGGCCAGCAGGTGTTCTTCGCCCAGCGCCTCGCCGCCGCCGACGGCTCGAAGAGCATGGACGCCTGGGACGGTTACACCGCCAACCGCGGCCGGATCCAGGCGGGCTGGCAGGCCCGCGGCAACACCAGCACGGTCGTGCTCACCGGAGACGTCCACCAGCACTGGGCGGCCGACATCATGGACGACTACGCGACCCAGAACAAGGTGATCGGCACCGAGCTGGTGTCCACCTCGATCACCTCGGGCGGGGACGGCGCCGGTGCCGGGACCGGCCTGTCCAGCCTCAACCCGCATGTGAAGTTCAACTGGAACCGGCGCGGCTACGTCCGCACCGTCACCACACCCACCCAGATGACGGTGGACTTCCGCGCGCTCAACCAGGTCACGGTCCGTGGCAGCGCGGCCACCACTGTGCAGAGCTACGTGATCGAGGCCGGCAACCCCGGTCTCCAGACGGTGTGAACGGGGCAGGCATGCGCAGGCACAGCACCCGCGTCGCGGTCGTCGGGGCCGCGGCGGCCGTCACCCTCGCCGGGGCGCTCGTCGGCACGGCGGCGGCGGACGGGACCACGGCGGCCGACGTCACCTGGACGGCCGCCAACTCCGACGCCACCGGCGACCAGGACAACGCGGAGGTGTCCGCGACCCGCAACGGCTACACCGCCGTGGTCTGGGAGGACGACCGGGATACCACGGCCCCCGAGGACACCCTTCACACCGAGGTGTACCTCCGCCTGTACCGCGACGGGACGTCGCTGTACGAGAAGAAGCTGTCGGCGGGCGGGAGCGGCGGCTGGCGGCACGTCCAGCCCGACGTCGCCCTGCGCGAGGACGGCACCGCGGTGGTCATCTGGGCGGAGGACCCTGACGGCAACGGGTACTACAACATCGCCGTGCGTGCGGTGAACACCGCGGGCACGGTGACCGGCTCGGCCCAGGCCAACGCGAACGCCGACGGGCAGCAGCTCAACGCGCACGTCGCGGCGGACCCGGACGGCCCCGGGTTCGCGGTCGCGTTCGAGGACATCCAGGGCACCGCGGCACCGACCGTGCGGGTGTCCGGGTTCGCGTCGGTGTCGGCCAGGACCTACGAGGTCCAGGTGCACGCGACGGGCGGCACCCACCGCCGGCCCGACGTGGCGATGGACGCCGCGGGCAACGCCGTCGTCGTCTGGGACGAGGACGGTGACGGCAACGGGTCGTTCAACATCGGCCGGAAGATCCTCACCTCCTCGGGCGGGGTGAAGGCGGCCCAGTCCGTCGCCGACGTGACGACCGCGGGGAACCAGCTCCACCCGTCGGTGGCCGCGAACCTCAACGGCGACCAGGTCGTCGCCTGGGAGACCGACCAGAACGGGAGCGCGCAGGTCGGCGCCCGTTCCTTCAGCGCGGCGAACGCGGCCGGACCTGAGGTCGTCCTGCCCGGGGCGGACCCGCAGACCGGCATCGACGACCAGCGCAACGCGGTGGTGTCCTGGGGCGAGTCCACCGACGTCCACGCCCAGGGCCTCAACCCGGACGGCACGGTCACCGGCCGGCTGCCCCGGCTGCGGGTCCACAGCACCGTCGCCGGCAAGCAGAACGAGCCGGCGCTCGGCGTCAACCCGTGGGGCCAGATCGTGATCGCCTACACCGACGACAACGACGGCAACGGCTTCGACCAGGTGTATCTGGGCACCGGCCTGGTCGACAGCACCTGGTGAACAGGGGGCCGGCATCGATGGGGATGATCCGCGCTAACGTGCGGATAGGGTTCCACTCCGTGAACGTCGGCTGTAGCCACCGCTGAGCCGCATCCGGCGAGGAACACGAGAAGCCCGAGACCGAGGACCCGCCTGTGCATCCGACGCCGCTCGACCCGCCGTCCGCCAGCCGGACGTCCCTCGGACCGGCCGGAGGCGGGCCCGCCTCCGGCGGGCTGGAGCGGATCCGCGGGCAGGTGGTGTTCGACAGCGCGTGGTTCCCGCTCCGGGAGCACGGATCGCAGGGCTTCTCCCGGATGGGCAGCCGCCGGCTGGTGCTCACCGACCACCCCGCGGCCTACGTCCATGACACGAACGTCCTCGGTGGGGCCACCACCGTGACCGCGCTCGAGCCGGCCGTCGACCCGGGCGCGACGGTGGAGCTCGTCGAGCACAGCGGCCGCCTCGTCGTCGACCTGCGGCTACCGGCGGGACGGGCGTTCGCCGCGTCCACGGTGGCACCGTTGCCGACCGAGGCGCTCGCGCTGCTCACCGGCCTGCGGGGCGCGCTGCTGGCGGACGCGGCATCGACGTCCTTCGTCAGCCCGTGCGCGGTCTCGGTGACACCGCTGTACGAGGCCGAGCCCACCGCGGCCGCGCCGTCCGCGACGGAGGCGACACCAGCCGTCGCCGCGCCACGGGAGCTGACGGCGTACGTGGTCGTGCGGGGCGGGCGGCTGGAGCTGCGGGCCCGCGGGCGGGCGCTGCTCGACTGGCCGCTGAACCGAATCGGCGTCGGCCCGGGCGGCCCGAGTGTCGCGGTGGTCAGCGGCGGCGCCGTCCTGGACGGCCGGTTCCTCACCGGAGTCGTCCTGCACCTGGTCACCCCGCAGGTGCTGCACGCCTTCCTCACGGCGGCGGGAACGGGGACGGTACGGGCGGACGCCTCGGACGCGCCGGCCGCCATCGGGACGTCGGCCCCGGTGTCGGCGCGGGGCCTGGCGGGAGACGCCGAGGTCACCAGGGTCGACTGCGTGCTCGACGACACCGCCCTCGAGCTTCAGGAGCATCACAGCGCCCGGGTGGTGGCCAGGTTCGACCTGTTCGACTCGCGGCTGCGCGTCGCCGGGTCGGCCGAGCGGTTCGTCGTCGTCGACCCGGAGCACGGCCCGGTGACGGTGCAGAGCGAGTCGGCGGTGTTCGGCCGGCGCCTGCTGGAGCATCCGGCGCTGCGCGCCGCCGCCGAGCGAACCCTGGCGGACGGCCCGTACCCGGCCGAGCTCGCCGACGGCCGGCCGGTCGTCTGCGCGGTCGGGCCGGACGCGCTGCGGGTCCGCGGTCCCGGCCTGGAGCTGCGCCTGCCGTTCACGGCCCTGCGCGCGGTCGAGGGGACGTCCCAGGAGCAGCGGGCCGGTCTGCGGGTGGCGACCGGCGACGCCGAGGTCTCGATCGTCGGCCAGCTCGAACTGGTCCGCGCGGTGCACACCGACATCGTGGCCGGCCGGCACGCCACCGCGGGGCCGCGGGCCGTCCCCGACATGCTGCGGGCGGCCGTCGGGCTGGAGGAGGACTACTTCCTCTATACGATCTTCGGGCCGTTCTACGAGTTGCACGCCGTGCTGCTCGGTGACGGTACCGCGGCCGAGCTGGGCCGGGCGGTGCCACAGCCCACGGACGACGAGGCGCGGGCGCGGACGGCCGCGACCCTCGCGGAGGGCCTGGTCGAGCTGCAGCGCCATCTCGACCAGGTCGGCTCGGTGCTGCCCGCGTTCGTGCGCCACCGCGACGCCCTGCTGCTGGAACCGGTGACCGGTGGCGCCGAGCCCGCCTGGCTGAAGGCACAGGAGGGTCGGCTGCGGGCGGCGCTGACGCCGGTGCAGCGCGCGGCGGCGGAGACCGCGCAGCTCGCCGCCCAGGCGACCCGGCTGCTCGACCTGGACCCGGCGGCGCTGCCACGCCCCAACTACACCGGGACGGCGGTCTCCCTGGGCGTCGCCGCGCTGCTGAACCCGGTCTTCCTGGTGTCGGGGGCGACCCAGGCCTACAGCCGTTACACGCAGGGCGAGAAGCAGACCGCGCAGCTGGGGGCGCAGTCCGCGCGCGGCTGGGCGACGCTGCTCGACCGGTGGAACGTCCTCGTCTCGACCACCCTGCCGGTGCTCGGCTACGTCCTCACCGAGAACCTGTTCGCGCCACGGTGGGAGACCGCGCGGCGGATGACGTCCGAGCTGCGCGGAGCGCCCGTCCACACCCGGGAGGCGGTGCTGCGCGCGGTCGCGTACCGGCTCGCGCGGCTGGACGTGCTGCGACGCTATCCCGCGGGGGCGGGGATCCGGGTCGGGCGGGGCACGATCGCGGACCATCTCCGGGCCGCCCGGGATACCGTCGCCACGCCCCGTTTCGTCGACTTCTGATCCACCTTCTGACCCGCGGGGAGCAGGAATGTCGATCTTCACCAGCCAGTTCGACCGGGCCCGCGCCTACGCCGACGACTATGCCGGGCATCACGCCGACCCGGACCTGACGGACCCGGTCACCCGCCACGGCGACGCGGGCCTGGACGCCGGTTCCGTCGACGGCGCCGGCTGGGGCGAGGGCTGGGACCACGACTGGGACCTCGACCCGGGCCACGGCTCGAACGCCGAGACGGCTACGGGCACCCACCACGACGCGTCCGGCGCCGAGGAGACGAAGCTCCACGACTCGGACCCGCACGAGACCGACGGGGTCCACGAGACCGGCGGAACCCACGAGCATCACGAGAGCCACGAGGCGAAGCACTCCGATGACGGCGGGTGGAAGCACCCCGAGGACTACGGCACCACCGGCTCCGGAGCCGGTGGTGCCTCGTTCGGCCTCGACGACGACGGCGGCGCCTACCTCGTCGACGACGACCCGGTCGACGACGACAGCGTGGATCTTTAGGCCTGGCTCAGGGGATCCTGACTCCAGGGAAGAGGACCTCGATGTCCAGGCCACCCTCGGGCCGGGCGCGCGCGGTCAGGGTGGCGCCGTGCGCGCCCGCGACGGCGCGGACGATCGCCAGCCCGAGGCCGTGCCCGGCGGCCCCCCGCCGGACCCGCTGGCCGCCGAGCTGCTGGAACGGCTGGAAGAGCCGCTCGACCTGGTCCGGTGGGACGACCGGTCCGGTGTTGCGGACCGTGAGGTGTGCTCCGTGCCTGGTGGCCGCCGTCACGATCTCGACTCGTCCGCCGGGGACGTTGTGCCGCAGCGCGTTGTCGACCAGGTTCGCCACCAGGCTCTCGACCAGCCGTGGGTCGCCGGCCGTCGGCGCCGCGCCGAACGCGCTGGTCACCTCGACGCCCTCGACGCCATCGTCCCGTCCGGTGCCGTCGACGCCTCCGGTCCGCCGGGTCAGCAGGACGCCGCGGGCGACGACCGTCAGATCGAACGGTTCTCCGTGTTCCACCCCCTGCTCGCCGCCGGCCAGCGTGAGCAGCGCCTCGATGAGGCTCTCCTGTGCTTCGCCGAGAGCGAGGACGTCCTGGCAGGCGGCCCGCAGCGAGTCGACCGTCGCGTCCGGGTCGGCGAGGGCCACCTGCAGCACCGTCCGCGTGGCGGTCAGGGGCGTCCGCAGCTCGTGGGAGGCGTTGGCGACGAAGTGCCGCTGCGACGCGAACGCCGCCTCCAGCCGCTCGAACAGGTCGTCCAGCGTGCCCGCCAGCTCGGTGAACTCGCCGGGCCGCCGGTGGGGCCCGAGCCGGCGGTGCAGGTTGGTGGCGGAGATGTCCCGTGCCGTCGCGGTCATGGTGCGCAGCGGGCGCAGGAAGCGGCCCGCCACCAGCCAGCCGAGGATGATCGAAATCACCACCATGGCGGCGAGGGCGACCGCGGAGACGGTGAGGAGACGGGACGTGTCCGGGCCGGGCGGGGCGCTCGTCCCGAGGCCGGGCGGGACTCCCACGGGGACGGACTGGCGGGTCTGCAGGATCGGCACGGAGAGCAGCAGGACGCCCGACACGAGGAACGGGCCCGCGTAGAGCAGGGTGAGCTGCGTCCGCAGCGTCCACCGGAGCGTCACGACTCACCGATCCGGTAGCCGCCCTCGCGGACCGTGTGGATCACCGGGGGATCACCGAGCTTGGCCCGCAGGCGGCGGATCGTCGTCTTCACGGCGGTCGTGAACGGGTCGGCGGTCTCGTCCCACACCCGTTCCAGGAGCTCCTCCGCGGAGAGCAGCCGTCCGGTCGAGGAGAGCAGGCACTGCAGGACCGCGAACTCCTTCGGGCTCAGATCCAGGCGGCGCCCGGCGCGGGACGCGACCCGGCGGGTCGGGTCGAGGGTCAGGTCACCGCTCTCGAGGATCAGCGGCAGCGCCACGGCGGGACGGCGGCCCAGCGCCCGGACCCGGGCCACCAGCTCGGCGAAGTCGAACGGCTTCGGCAGGTAGTCGTCGGCGCCCAGACCGAGTCCGTCGACGCGCTGCCTGACGGTGCTCGCGGCGGTCAGCATCAGTACCCGGCTCGCCGAGTGCGCGGCGGCGATCCGCCGGCACACCTCGTCGCCGTGCACGCCGGGCAGGTCCCGGTCGAGGACCACCACGTCGTACCGCGTCACCGCCAGGTGATCGAGAGCGTCGGCGCCGTCGAGGACCACGTCGACCGCCATGCCCTCACGGCGCAGCCCGGTGCCCAGGGTCCGGGCCAGGATCTCGAAGTCTTCGACCACCAGAACACGCACGCCCCTCACGGTGCCATGCCCCGGGTGTCAGCCCGGTGTCGTCCACCGGCACCGGGATGACACCGGCGCACGCGTAGAACCCGGACCCATGATTACTGTGCACGGGCTGCGCAAACGGTTCCGCGGAACCGTCGCCCTCGACGGGATGACCTTCGCCGTTCGGCCGGGGCAGGTCACCGGGTTCGTCGGCCCGAACGGCGCGGGCAAGTCCACCACCATGCGCGTCATCCTCGGCCTCGACAGGGCCGACGCCGGTGACGCCCTCGTCGACGGCCATCCCTACCGCGGCCTGCGCGACCCGCTGCGCCACGTCGGCTCCCTGCTCGACGCCGCGGCGCTGCAGCCCGGCCGGACCGCCCGCAACCATCTCCTCTGGCTCGCCCACTCGCAGGGCCTCACCGCCCGGCGCGTCGACGAGGTTCTCGATCAGGCCGGCCTGCGGGCGGTCGCCCGGCGCCGGGCCGGCGGCTTCTCGCTCGGCATGCGGCAGCGGCTCGGGATCGCCGCCGCGCTGCTCGGCGACCCACCGGCGCTCCTGCTCGACGAGCCGTTCAACGGCATGGACCCGGAGGGCATCGTGTGGATGCGCCGGCTCCTGCGCGCGCTCGCCGCCGAGGGCCGCGCGGTCCTGGTGTCGAGCCATCTGATGAGCGAACTGCAGGAAACCGCCGACCACGTGGTGGTGGTCGGGCGCGGAAAGGTCATCGCCGACGCGCCGGTGGCTCACCTGCTGGCCACCGCGCCGGGGGCGCGGCGGGCGACGCTGGAGGACGTCTATCTGGCGCTCACCCGCGACGAGGTCGAGTTCCGCGCCGTGGACCCGGCGCGGGCCCGATGAACGCCTTCGGCCAGGTGCTGCGCGCCGAGTTCACGAAGTTCCGCACCGTCCGCGGCTGGGTCGTGGCGGCCGTCACGGCCGCGGGCGCGACGATCCTGTTGGGCCTGCTGCCAGGCATGCAGGGCTCGTGCGGCCGGAACGGGCCCGGGTCGGAGTGCCTGCCGCCGGTCGGGCCCGGCGGGGAGGTCGTCGTCGACAGTTTCGCCTTCGCGCACCGCCCGCTCACCGGGGACGGCAGCATCACCGTCCGCGTCACCTCGCTCACCAGCCGCCTGCTGGACCCTGGCCCGGACGGGCCGCCACCGGACGACGGGTCTCCCCACGAGGCGTCTGCACGCGAGGCGGCCACGCCAGGGGCGTCTCCGCACGGGTCGCGCCCGGCCGTCGTGCCGTGGTCCAAGGCCGGGCTCATCCTCAAGGCGGGCACGGCGCAGGGCTCGTCCTACGCCGCGGTCCTGGTCACCGGCGGCCACGGCGTTCGGATGCAGTACGACTACACCCACGACCGTGCCGGGACGCCCGGCCCGGTCAGCACCGACTCCCCGCGCTGGCTGCGGCTCACCCGTACCGGCGACACCGTGGCCGGAGCCGAGTCGCCGGACGGCACCACGTGGACCACGGTCGGCTCCGTGCGGCTGGCCGGCCTGCCGCCGACGGTCGAGGCGGGGCTGGTCACGACGTCCCCGCAGCACGCGGAGCGGGTCGGCGGATCGCTCGGCGCCGGCACCGCGGGCGGCCCGACCGAGGCGACCGGGACCTTCGACCACCTCCTCGTGCGGGACGAGGCTCGCTCGGCCGGCGCGCCCGGCCAGGTGGCGCGGCCGGCGTGGGAGGGCGAGAACGTCGGCATGCCGGGGCCCGCACCGCGGGTTCCCGGCGGCGATCTCGAACGCGCCGGCGGCGTGTTCACGGTGACCGGCTCCGGCGACATCGCCCCGGCCGTCGCCGGCGCGGCCGGTATCGGCGTGTCCCTCGCCCGGACCCTCGTCGGAACCTTCGTGATGTTGCTCGTCGTGACCGTCGTCAGCACCGGGTTCATCACCGCGGAGTACCGCTGCGGCCTCATCCGGACCACCCTGACCGCCAGCCCCCGCCGCGGCCGGCTGCTCGCCGCGAAGGCCGTCGTGGTCGGCGCCGTCGCGTTCGTGACCGGCCTGGTCGCCGCCGCCGTCGCCGTCGTCCTCGGCCAGCGCGTGCTGCGCGGCAACGGCGTCTACGTCCACCCCGCGACGACGCCGACCGAGCTGCGCGTGATCGTCGGGACCGCCGCGCTGCTCGCCGTCGCCGCGGTGCTGGCGCTCGGGCTGGGGGCGCTGCTGCGGCGCGGTGTCACCGCGGTGGCGACCGCCGTCGCCGTGCTCGTCCTGCCGTATCTGCTGGCCATGACCGTCCTGCCGGACGGGGCCGCGCGGTGGCTGCTGCGGGTGAGCCCGGCGGCGGCGTTCGCGCTGCAGCAGACGGCGACGCGGTATCCGCAGGTCGCCAACCTCTACACGCCGGCGAACGGGTACTTCCCCCTCGCCCCGTGGGCCGGCTTCGGGGTGCTCGCCGGGTGGGCCGCCCTCGCCCTGGGCACGGCCGCCGTCCTTCTCCGGCGGAGGAGCGCGTGAGATCGGCCCTGCACGCCGAGTGGACCAAGCTGCGGACCTCGCCCGGCACGCTCGGGCTGGCGCTCGCCGTGATCGTGAGCACGGTCGGGTCGAGCGCCGCGGTGGCCGCGGCGACCGGGTGCGCGCCGGGAGGCTGCGGGCAGGACCTGACGAGACTGAGCCTCACCGGGGTCCAGGTCGGTCAGGCCGTCGTCGCCGTCCTCGCGGTCCTGGTGATCGGCGACGAGTACAGCACCGGGATGGTCCGGGTCACGCTCACCGCGCTGCCCCGGCGGACGGCTGTCCTGGCCGCCAAGGCCGTCGTCGTCGCCGGGGTCGTCGCGGTGACGGCCGTGCCCGCCGTCCTCGGGTCCCTGACCGTCGGGTGGTTCGTCCTTCCCGAGCACGAGGTCGTCCCCCGGGCGGCCGTCGGTTCCGTGCTGTACCTCGTCCTCATCGGCCTGCTGGGCCTGGGAACGGCCACCGCCGCGCGGAACCCGGCGGCCGCGTCCGGGATCGTCCTGGGACTGCTGTACGTGTTCCCGATCATCGCCCAGGTGGTCACCGACCCGGGCTGGCGGCGGCACCTGCAGCAGACCGGGCCGATGAGCGCCGGGCTCGCCGTCCAGGCCACCGGCGACGTCGACGCCGTGCCGATCGGACCGTGGCAGGGACTCGGCGTGCTCACGCTGTGGGCGCTGGCCGCGCTCCTCACCGGCGGCCTGCTCCTCGCCCGGCACGACGCCTGACCACCGCGACACCTGACCACCGCGATGCCTCACCACCGCGGGCGAGCGGTCTCAGGATCCGCCGATCTCGGCGGCGAAGCTCTCGACCCGGTCCGTCCTTCCGGCGATCACCACGAGATCACCCACGTCGAGGACCGTTCCGGCCTCGGCGTGGGTGAACTCGCCGCCGGGCTTCTTCGCTCCGACGATGGTGATCCCGTACCTGCTGCGCAGCGCCGTCTTCTCCAGCGCCCGCCCGCAGATCGCGCGTGGAGCGCGCAGCTTCGCTATCGCGTAGTTGTCGTCGAGCTCGAGGAAGTCGATGAGCCGGCCGGTCAGCAGGTGGGCCACCCGCTCACCGGCGTCCCGCTCGGGATAGACGACGTGGTTGACGCCGATGCGTTCCAGGATGCGGCCGTGCTCGCGGGTGATCGCCTTCGACCAGACCTCGGCGACGGACAGGTCGAGGAGGACACCGGTGGCCAGCACGCTGGCCTCGATCCCGGTGCCGATCGCGACGACCGCCTGCCGGAACTCGTGCGCGCCGAGCTGACGCATCACCTCCTCGCTGGTGGCGTCCGCCTCGACCACGTGGGTGAGCTTCCCGGACCAGCGCTGGACCAGGTCGTGGTTGGAGTCGACGGCCACCACGTGATGTCCCAGCTCCTGCAGGGTCTCGGCCAGGGTGCTTCCGAAACGACCGAGACCGATGACGAGGACGCCGTCCTCGGAATGTCGGCTAGCCAACGATGGGCCTTTCCTCCGGTAGGCGGTACAGCCGCCGCCGTTCGCGCAGCGCCAGCGCCGACGCGACGGCGATCGGCCCGGTCCGGCCGATGAACATCAGCATGATGAGCACGCACTGCCCGAACGCGGGCAGCTCGTCGGTGATCCCCGTCGACAGGCCGACGCTGCCGAAGGCGGAGGTTACCTCGAAGAGCACCTGGTCGAGGGTGTGGTCACTGGCCGAGAGCAGGCACAACGTGCCGACGACCAGCAGCGCGACGCCGAGCAGCGCGACCGCGAGCGCCTGGCGCAGCGCGGCCGGGGAGATCTGGCGACCGAACGCGTCCACCGTCTCGTCGCCGCGGGCCTCGGCCAGGATGGCGTAGAAGAGGATCATGAATGTTGTGATCTTGATTCCGCCGGCGGTGCTCGCGCTGCCGCCGCCGATGAACATCAGCACGTCGGTCACGACGAGCGTGCTCGCGTCCGCGTCCGCGTAGTCGATCGAGTTGAAGCCCGCGGTGCGCGCGGTGGTGCTGGCGAAGAACGCCGCGAGCAGCTTGTCGCCGACGCCGTGCTCCCCCAGTGTCGCGGCGTTGCGCCACTCCGTCGCCGCGACGGCGATCGTGCCGGCGACGGTCAGAATCCCGTATCCCAGCAGCGTCACCCTGGTGTGAAGGGACCAGTACCGGGGTGTCCGAAGCTCGTGCCGCAGTTCGAACAGCACCGGGAACCCGAGCCCGCCCAGGATCACACCGCCGGCCACCGTCAGGATGATCACCGGGTCGGCCGCGAAGCCGACGAGGTTGTCCCCGTAGAGCGAGTGGCCCGCGTTGTTGAACGCGGTGATCGAGTGGAACACGCTCTCGTAGGCGGCGCGGGCCGGTGACCTGTCATAGGTCAGCCACAGCCGCAGGAACAGCACCGCGGCGATCACGGCCTCGACGGTGAAGGTCACCAGGGCCACCGCGCGCACCACCCGACGCACGTCGCCGAGACCGAACGACTGGGTCTCGGCGGCGGTCAGCAGCCGGATCCGCACACCCAGCCGGCGCGACACCAGCAGTCCCAGCAGCGACGCCGAGGTCATGAACCCGAGCCCGCCCAGCTGGACCGCCCCCATGATCACGACTTCGCCGAAGGTGGTCCAGTGGGCGCCGGTGTCGACGACGGCGAGCGCCCCGCTCGCGGCTCCGGTCGCGGTGAACACGGCGACCAGCGGCGACGTCGTCCGGCCGGACTCGGTCGCGACCGGTGCGAGCAGGAGCAGTGCCGTCACCGCCACCGTGACCGCGAAACCCAGCACGACGAGCCGGACCGGATGGGTCAGCAACCCCGCCCCGGGGCGACGGCGCGACCGAGGGGCGAGGCGGCCGCCTTCCGGGCGCAGGACACTCGCGATCCTGTCCGCGCCGGGTGTCGCGGCTCGCCGCGGGGCCACCGCACGTGTCCTGACGAGTTCAGCCGGACGTCAGAGCCGTCGCCGCTGCGGCACCTGGATGCCGGTGACGGGCCGTGGGCGGTACGGGGCCTCCAGCCGGGCGGCCTCGTCGTCGGTGAGGGTCAGCTCCAGGGAGGCGAGCGCGTCGTCGAGGTGCCCGGGCTTCGTGGCGCCGACGATCGGCGCGGTGACGACGGGATTGCGTGACACCCAGGCCAGCGCCACCTGGGCCCGGCTCACGCCGCGCTCGTCGGCGATGCGGGCGACCTCCTCGACGATCAGCCGGTCGTCGTCCTGGTAGAAGGCGCGGGCGAAGGGGTCGGACTCGGCGCGGGTCGTGGTGGCGTCCCAGTCGCGGGTGAGGCGGCCGCGGGCCAGCGGGCTCCACGGGATCACGCCGATCCCCTGGTCCGCGCACAGCGGGAGCATCTCCCGCTCCTCCTCCCGGTAGAGCAGGTTGTAGTGGTTCTGCATCGTCGCGAAACGGGTCCAGCCGTGCCGCTCGGAGATGAACAACGCCTTGGTGAACTGCCAGGCGTACATCGACGAGGCGCCGACGTAACGGGCCTTGCCGGCCTTCACGACGTCGTGCAGCGCCTCGAGCGTCTCCTCGATCGGCGTCGTCTCGTCCCAGCGGTGGATCTGGAAGAGGTCGACGTAGTCCGTGCCGAGGCGCCGCAGGCTCGCGTCGATCTCGTGCATGATCACCTTGCGGGAGAGGCCGGCCCCGTTCGGGCCGGACCGCATCCGGGAGTGGACCTTGGTGGCCAGCACGATCTCGTCCCGGCGGGCGAAGTCCTTCAGCGCCCGGCCGGTGATCTCCTCGCTGCGGCCCAGCGAGTAGACGTTCGCGGTGTCGAAGAAGTTGATCCCCGCCTCGATCGCACGCCGGAAGAACGGCCGCGACGCGTCCTCGTCAAGAGACCACGGCCAGTTCCCCTCCCCCGGGGTGCCGTAGCTCATGCAGCCCAGGCAGACCCGGGAGACCTCCAGGCCGGTCGACCCCAGCTTGACGTACTCCACGAGATCAGGCTCCTCTCCACCACAGCCGCACCCACCGCCACCGCGCCGCCGCGCGATCACCAGCCCACGACTCTGCCACGACGCGGCCGCGTCCGGTGTGTGTCCGGAGTCACCATGCCGTCCGCCAAACCCGGCGCAGGCCAATGACCTGCGCCGCCGCAGAGAAAAGGCCGGCCCGGGGCCGTCGCGGGCGGAAACTCGCGCACGTCCGGCCGGCCGGGGCCGGGAATGCCGACGTCCGGTGTGGACTTCGCTGTCACCGATGAGGTGCGCGACAGGTCCGCGGGTGCGGGGCTGTGGTTCGGCGGGCGGTCCGGCGCCTGTCGCGGAAGGAACCAGATGACGAAGGCCCAGGTCACAGAGATGGATCCAGCCGGCGCGAGCGGCGGGGACGGCGACGCCCGGGCCGCCGGGGCACCGCCGTCCAGCACCGTGGCGGCGGTGGACGAGGCGGGCGTCGATCCGCGGCGGTGGCGGGCGCTGCCCGTGATCCTGATCGCCAGCTTCATGAGCCTGTTCGACGTGTTCGTCGTCAACGTCGCGGCACCGAGCATCGAATCGGACCTGCACGCGTCCAACGCCGGGCTTGAGCTGGTCGTCGGCGGCTACTCGTTCACCTACGCCGCCGCGCTGGTCACCGGCGGCCGGCTGGGTGACCGGTTCGGCCGCCGCCGGATCTACCTGCTCGGGATGGCGGTCTTCACCGCCGCGTCGGCCATGTGCGGGCTCGCGCCCAACGAGGCGGTGCTGATCGGCGGCCGGCTGCTGCAGGGCGTCGGTGCCGCGGCCATGGTGCCCCAGGTGCTCGCGCTGATCAGCGTGACCTTCCCGCCGGCCGAGCGGCCGCGGGCGTTCGCGTTCTTCGGCGTGACGATCGGGCTCGGCGGGGTCTGCGGTCAGGTGCTCGGCGGGGTGCTGCTCGACCTCGACATCTTCGGCCTCGGCTGGCGGCCGATCTTCCTGGTCAACGTGCCGATCGGGCTGGCGGCGCTCGTCGGGGCGCGGCGGCTGGTCCGCGAGTCGCGCGCGGCTCGGGCGGAGCGGCTCGACCCGGTCGGGCTGGGCACGCTGACCCTCGGCATCGGGCTCGTCCTCATCCCGCTCACCCTCGGCCGCGACGAGGGCTGGCCGCTGTGGACGTGGCTCGCGCTCGCCGCTGGGATCGTGGTGCTCGGCGGGTTCGGGGCCTGGGAGGCCCGGCTGGCGCGCTCCGGCGGGCATCCGATCATCCCGCCGGCCGTGGTGCGGTCCCGGGCGGTCGTCGGCGGCATGGTGATGAGCGCGGGGTACTTCTTTTTCTTCGGCAGCTTCCTACTCGCCCTGACGATCTTCCTGCAGGTGGGCCAGCACCGCTCCCCGCTGAACGCCGGGCTGATGTTCGCGCCGCTCGGCGTGGTCTTCGCGTTCTCCTCGCTGGCGGCGCGCCGGCTGGTCACCGTGTACGGGCCGCGGGTGCTGACCGCCGGGGCGCTCACCACCGCCCTGTCCCTGGTCGGAATCGCGGTGGCGGTGTCGGTCGAGGGCACCGGCATGACCGCCTACGAGCTCACCCCGCTGCTGATGCTCGCCGGCATCGGCAACGGCCTGGTGATCCCGGCCCTGGCCGCGAGTGTCATGGCGGCCGCTCCCCCCGACATCAGCGGGACGGTGAGCGGCGTCCTCACCACCACGCAGCAGTTCGCCTCGGCGTTGGGCGTCTCCGGCGTGGGGGCACTCTTCTTCGCCGAGACCGCACGCAGCGGCGCGGACGCCGGCCTCTTCGCCGCCGTCATCTGCGGCCTCATCTCGGTCGGCGTGGCCTTCCTGGGCTCCCTGGTTCTCCGCCGCCCACCCGCGGCACCGGCCGTCGCGGGGGCTGCCGTCGTAGGGGCTGCCGTCGCGGCATCCGCGGACTAGCGGACTAACCGCGGGCGTCGTAGCGCCGACGGGCCTCGTCGATCCCGTCGGCGTTGCGCTCGGCCCAGTCGAGCAGCGAGGCGACGGTGTCGAGCAGGGTTCACCCCAGGCCGGTGAGCTCGTAGTCGACGCGCGGGGGCACCTGCGGGTACACCGTGCGGGTGACGAGCCCGTCCCGCTCCAGGACGCGCAGCGTGCTGGTCAGCATGCGCTGGTTGATGCCGGGCAGCGCCCGCTTCAGCTCACTGAAGCGCCGCGGGCCGGCGGTGAGCTCGGTGACGACCGCGACCGACCACTTGTCACCCACCCGATCCATGATCGTCCGTACCCGGCAGTCGGCCTCGCCCCGAGGCTCCCAGTCGGCGGCGAGCGAACCGTGCTCCGCCGGCTGTACCGGCACGTTGTGGGCCACTGGCACGTTGTGGGTCACCGCGACCTCCGGTCGGCGGTTGACGGCGGCTCTCTCTCGGCAAATACTACTTTCCGTGTCGATGAAGTTGAGATTGATCCGACGTCTCGCCGTCGACCTCGCGCGCAGCGGCAGCATGCGCTGTTCCTGAGACGCTCCTCGGCCACGCCGGCCGCCAGGGCGTCCGACCGCTCCCGCGCCGCCTCGTCACGATCCGGTCGCCCGAGATCCGGTCCCGTCCCACCTGGTGGCCTTGACGTGGCGAATGCCGACGCCACGTCCCCTCCGCCGGGAGCCCACGCATGTCCCTGACCTTCCACTGGTTCCTGCCCACCTCCGGCGACGCGCGCGACGTGGTCGGCGGCGGGCACGGCGCACCAGCCACGGCGAGCACCCGCGGCCGGCCGCCGACACTCGAGTACCTCGGCCAGATCGCCCGCTCGGCCGAGCAGCTCGGCTTCGCCGGCGCCCTGACCCCCACCGGTTCGTGGTGCGAGGACGCCTGGCTGACCACGGCGATGCTGGTCGAGGCGACGAAGCGGCTGAAGTTCCTGGTCGCCGTACGGCCGGGGCTGGTCTCGCCGACGCTGGCCGCACAGATGGCGTCCACGTTCCAACGGCTCTCCGGCGGGCGGCTGCTGCTCAACGTCGTCACCGGCGGCGAGGCGGACGAACAGCGCGGCTACGGCGACTTCCTCGACAAGGACGACCGGTACGCCCGCTGCGACGAGTACCTGTCGGTGCTCTCCGATCTGTGGCGGGGACGGACCGTGGACGTCGACGGCCGCTTCGTGCGGCTGAGCGGGGCGCGGCTGTCGCGGCTCCCCGACCCGCCACCGGAGATCTACTTCGGGGGCTCGTCGCCGGCCGCGGTCGAGGTGGCCGCGCGCCACGCCGACGTCTACCTGACGTGGGGCGAACCGCCGGACGCCGTCGCCGCCAAGTTCGCCGAGGTCCGGTCCAGGGCCGAGGCGGCCGGGCGGGCGCCGCGCTTCGGGCTGCGCGCCCACGTCATCACCCGGGACACCGCCGAGGACGCCTGGGCGGCGGCGCACCGCCTGATCGCCGGCCTGGACGCCCGGACGGTCGCGGCGGTGCAGGAGCAGCTGGCGCGCAGCGAGTCCGAGGGCCAGCGCCGGATGCTCGCGCTGCACAACGGGTCGACCGCGAAGCTGGAGATCTTCCCGAACCTGTGGGCGGGGATCGGGCTGGTCCGCGGCGGCGCCGGGACCGCCTTCGTCGGCAGCCACCACGAGGTGGCGGACCTCATCGAGACCTACCACCAGGTCGGCGTCACCGAGTTCGTGCTCTCCGGGTATCCCCACCTGGAGGAGGCGTACTGGTTCGGGGAGGGTGTGCTCCCGATCCTGCGTGCCCGGGGCCGATGGTCCCCGTGACCTCGACCCCCGTCCTGGACGGAACCGGAAATACCACCGCCCGGCCCCGCGGTACTTTCGTCAGGCAGACCCGGCCGGGCGGATTTCGTAATGGTGTTGACATCCGCGCCGTGACGGCACAGAGTTGGACCATGCTCCGGCCGGGTTCAACGACACCTCGGTTTCCACGGGCAACACCTCGGTTTCCACGGGCAACACCTCGGTTTCCACGGGCGACACAGCAGTCTCTAAGGGCGACCCGGCGGCTCCTGCAGACGACACGCCTCGTAATCCGCGGCCACATCGATTTCCTGCGGGTGGCGTCGGCCGCCTGTACGCGGTCACCCGCCAGCTGACCTCACCGAGGGCGAGCCGAGCCAGGCCACCAGGACGGATTCGTCCGCCCGCTCGGCCCCACGATTCCGGTGTCGGCTCTTCCAGCGACGGCAGGCGTACCTTCAGCGACGTCCACTCCGGCGCTCTTCCGACTTTTTCGGTAACAGCCGTGTTCTCTCTCATCCTGCGTGGCATGTTTTCTTTGGGCTGCCCACCGGGCGGTCTTTCTTACCGCCACTCCCATCCTCGCCTGGGCCGTCTCGCGCGTTCCAACCGCACCGGCCCCCATTTTCCCTGGAGCAGATCATGCATTCTCCGACGGACACCCGGAACCCGATCCGGTCCGGCCGCCAGGTGCTCGGTTTCGTCGGCCGCGCCGCGACCCGGTTCTGGCCCGCCGCCGACGCGGGCCGGCCGCCGCGGGCCTCGATCGTGATGATCCCCGGCCGCGGCGAGAGCGTGGACAGCTACGAACGGACCGCCGTGCGGCTGGCGATCGACGGCTACGACGTGACCTACCTGTCCACCCAGGAGCACGGCGCCGTCGCGCTGGCGGAGGCGCGGGTGCCCGGCGTGCCGTTCATCCTGCTCGGTTCGGACACCGGGGCCCTGCGCTCGCTGTCGCTGGCGGGCTCACCGGCGCTGCGACCCGACGCCCTGATCCTGCTGGGACTTCCCCTGGTGCACCAGCCGTTCGCCGGCGAGCTGCCGACCGAGCTCCCACCGCGCGTGCTGCCCGACCTGCCGGTACTGCTGATCCACGGCGAGCAGGACGAGACAAGCCCGCTCCACCTCACCAAGATGATCACACGGACGGTGAGCACGGCTCGACTGACGACCGTGCCGGGTGGGCACCAGATCATGACCGGGCCCGGAGTGCGCCTGGTAGCGGCGCTCACGGTGCTGTTTGTCGAGACCCTGCGCCAGATCGAGGGCGTGGGAGGCGGGCGGGCCCGCCTCGCGCACGTCCCACGCCAGCCCGAGCCCGCCGCGAACCGGCTGTGACGATGTCGGTTCCCTCCAGTTCAGGCCGCCACCGCCACCGCCTCGACGGCGGGCGCCCGCAGGGCCCGGCGTGCCGAGCCGAGCAGGGCGGCCAGCGTCGCCGCCACGGCCACCGCCGCGGTACCGAGCCAGATACCCACCTCCGGGTCGGGCAGCCAGCTGTCGGTCTTGGCGTAGCTGAACGGCAGCACGGTGGGCAGCGCGGCGACGGTGCCGATCACCAGCCCGGCGACGGTCAGCACCGCGCCCTCCAGGATGACCATGCCCAGCACCTGGCGGCGGGTCGCCCCGGCGAGGCGCTGCTGGCCGAACTCCCGGCGCCGGTCGGTGGTCGCGGCGACCAGCGTGTTGATCAGCATGATGCAGGCGAACAGCACGATCATCCCGGTGACCACGAAGTTCAGCGTCTCGATGGCATCGTCCTCGGCGTTGGTCACCACACCGGCGGCCGCGTTGGCCTCGTTCTGGATGACCTGCATCCACAGCGTGCCCACCGATATGCCGACGAACAGGATCACCGGGGTCAGCGCGGCCGCCAACTGGGCGGTGCGCTGCCGCAGGTTGAGCACCGCCAGGTAGCCGCTGACGCCGCCGAACCGCTGCACGGGACGGGCCAGCACCGCGGTCGCCCAGCGCACCAGCACCGGCGCGAAGAACGCCATCCCGATGCCGAACAGGATGTCCGCCGAGCCGGCGAACTGCATCGAGTCGAAGCCCTCGGGGCCGGCCGCCGCGGCCATCACGCTCAACTGCAGACCACCGAGAAGGAACAGCACGCCGGTGATGATCCGGCCCCTGCCCATCCGCCCGCCGCCCGCACTCGCGTCGGCCGCGCTGCTCAGCGCCTCCACCACCCGCATCTTCGCGACGCGCCGCGCCGTCAGCACCGCCGCGCCCGCGGCCCCCAGCACGCTGACGCCGAGGCCGGTGCCCAGTGCCACCGGCCCGTAGGCGAAGGCCACATCGTCGGCCACCTGGTCGGTGGACTTCAGCAGCGCCAGCAGCCCGCGCCCGGCCAGCGCCCCTATCGGGACGGCCACCAGTGCCCCGGCCAGCGCCAGGAGTACGGCCTCGCCCAGGATCATCCGCCGCAGCTGGGCGGGGGTGGCGCCGACGCTCTTGAGCAGCGCCATCTCCGTGGCCCGCTGCCGCACGCCGAGGGTGAGCGTGGAGGTGACCGCGAAGGCCACCAGGGCCAGGCCCCAACCGCCCACCACCGTCGACATGGTGACCAGTGTCTCCTGATCGGTGTCCGACACTCCTTCGGCGGCGCCGGTGTCGGACAGCGAGCCGAAGGCCATCACCAGCACAGCACCGAGGAACACCGCCAGGAAGCTTGCGGTGAAGGCGCTCATCCGTCGCCGTAGCGACCGCACAGCCAGGGTGAACATGATCAGATCCCTCCGTTGCCGGTGCCGGTGCCGGTGCCGGTGCCGGTGCCGGCGGCTGCGTAGGCGCCGCTCGTGCCCCTGTTCCGCCCCTGCCGCGCCACCTCGTCACCCAGGTGCGTCAGCCGCTCCGCCACCGCCTGCGCGGTCGGGCTGGACATCTGCCCGGCGAGCCGCCCGTCGGCCAGGAACACCACCGCGTCCGCGTGGGAGGCGGCCACCGGGTCGTGCGTCACCATCACCACGGTCCGCCCGAAGGCGCGCACCGACTCCTGGAGCAGACCCAGCACCTCCCGGGCGCTGTGACTGTCCAGCGCGCCGGTCGGCTCGTCGGCGAAGACCACGCTCGGCTCCGAGACCAGCGCTCGGGCGATGGCGACCCGCTGCTGCTGCCCCCCGGAGAGCTGACTGGGCAGATGGTCGAGCCGCTGCCCCAGGCCGACCCGCTCCAGGACGGCGCGCGACCGCGCCGTGTCGATCCGCCGCCCGGCCAGCTTCAGCGGCAGGGTGGTGTTCTGCATGACCGTGAGCGTCGGCAGCAGGTTGAACTGCTGGAAGACGAAGCCGATCCGCTGCCGGCGGAACTTCGTCAGCGCCGTCTCGCTCTTGCCGCCCAGCTCGATGCCGTCCACGAACACCGTGCCGGCCTCCGGTTCGTCCAGACCGGCCGCGCAGTGCAGCAGGGTGCTCTTGCCCGACCCGGACGGGCCCATCACCGCGGTGAACGTGCCGCGCGGCAGCGCCAGCGAGACCCCGTCCAGCGCGGTCACCCGGGCGCTGTCATCGCCGTAGACCTTACGCACCCCCACCAGCCGCAGGGCCTCGGTGCTCTCCTGGGTCGTGCTCCGTGTGCTCCGTGTGCTCGTCATGTCGGCACCATCGGCGCCGGCGCCTACCGTCGGCTGACCGCCCGCTGACCGCCGCCTACCGCCGCCGGGCGGCTCCCGTCCCCAGCTCGGCCAGCGCCGCCTCCACTGTCATCGACGCGCCCCGCCGCCGGGCCTGATCGAACCGCTGGGCACCGATCAGGTTCCGCACCCGGGCCGCCGTCCGCGCCGCCTCCGGCTCCCTCGCTGCCTCCCCGCCGCGCACCGCCTGCCCCAACCCCAGCAGCAACGCGGCCCGTTCACCGTCGCCCGTCAGCAGCACCGCCCCCGCCAGGCCCTCCACCGCGCAGGCCGCCTCGCCACGATCGCTGCCGCGCAGCGCCACGTCCAGCGCCTCCCGGTGCCGGGCCAGCGCGCCCTCCACGTCGCCCTCCGCTTCGGCCACCCGGCCCAGGCCCACCAGCGCCCGCACCCGGGTCACCTCGCCGAACACGAGCTCCGCGGCCGCGTCGCGCAGGGCCAGTTCGTACAGCCGTCGTGCCGCCGCGAGGTCGCCGTCCAGCCGGGCGACCTCACCCAGCCCGCAGCGGGCCGAGCCCAGCTCGTCGGGCAGGCCGTCTCGTCGGGCCGCCGACTCGGCCCAGGTGAAGTCGGCGCGCGCCGCCTCGAGATCCCCGGCACGCAGCAGCCCGTAGCCCCGGCTGCACCGCATGTTCACCGCCGCGGCCACAGCGCCCAGCTCTCCGGCCGCCGCGATGCCCTCCGCCCACAGCTCCAACGACCGCGCGTGGTGCCCCCGCCGTGACGCCAGTGTCGCCGCGGCGTCCAGGGTCTCCGCCGCCCCCAGCCGGTCCCCGATGGCGCGGAAGCCGCGCAGCGCCGCGTCGAACTCCCGCTCCACCCCGTCCTCCGCATCCCCCGCGAACAGGCCCAGATAGCCCCTCCCCATCCGGACCAGCGCCTGCGACCAGGGGTCGGTGCCGACATGCACCTCCGGGCGCTCCCGGCTGGCGTCGGTCGGCCCGGCCGCCGTCGCCCACAGGAAGCTGAGATACGGATACCGCGGCGGCGCGATCCGGCCCGACATGATCGACTCGGCTCGCCGCCACCACTCACGCTGCCCAGGGCGGTCCCGGCCATCGGCCCTCGCGTTCAGCACGCACAGTACGTACTCGTCGTCCAGCCCTTCCGGTATTTCCCGGCCGACCGTACGCAGCAGTTCCGCCGCCAGCGGCGCGGCCTCCCCGCGCAGCCCGCGCAGGAACCAGTACCCGCTCAGCACGGCGACGAGCCGCAGTGCCCGCTCCGGCGCCGTGGGAATGGAACGGCGCAGCGCCGCCAGCAGATTGCGGTGCTCCGCGTCCAGCCGCCGCAGCCACTCCAGCTGCTCGGACCGCCGCAGATGCGGCTCCGCCTCGCCCGCCAGCTGCAGAAACCACTCCGCGTGCGCCGCCTGCAGCCGCGCCTCCTCCCCGGACTCCGCGAGCCGCTCGGCGCAGAACTCCCGGACGGTCTCCAGCATCCGGTACCGGCCGGCCGCGTCCACCTCCGCCAGCGACTTGTCCACCAGCCCGACGGCCGCTTCGACCGGGTCGTCCAGCTCGTCGCAGGCGCAGACCTCCTCCACCGCCCCCAGTGGCGCGCCTCCCACGAAAACCGTCAGCCGACGAGCCAGCGCCTGCTCCTTGTTGTCCATCAGGTCCCAGCTCCACTCCACCACCGCACGCAGCGTGCGGTGTCGCGGAGCCGCCGTCCGCTCCCCACGCCCCAGCAGCCGGAACCGGTCGCCGAGGCGGGCCTCCACCTCGGCGAGCGGCAGCGAGCGCAACCGCGCCGCAGCCAGTTCGAGGGCCAGCGGCAGCCCGTCCAGCGTGGCGCAGATCCGCAGCACCGGACCCACCTCGGCGTCCCCCAGCGCGAAACCGGGCCGTACCGCCGTCGCCCGGTCCACGAACAGCCGCACCGCCGCGAAACCGAGCGCCCGCTCGGAGGTGACTCCGTCCGCCTCACCGCCCGCCGGGATCTTCAGCGGGGCCAGCGGCCACAGCGACTCCCCCGTGATCCTCAGCGCCTCCCGGCTGGTGGCCAGTACCCGCACCCGCGGACACGCCCCGAGCAGCCGCCGCACCAGTTCGGCCGTCTCCGCCACCACGTGCTCGCAGTTGTCCAGCACCAGCAGCGCTTCGCGCTCGGCGAGCGCGGCGACCAGCCGGCCGACCGGGTCCGGCCGCATCCCCCCGCCGCCTTTCAACGGCCCCGCGTCATGCAGCCCCAGCGCTCCGACCACCGCCTCGGCGACGCCGCCTCCCGACCCGTCGGCACTCACCACCGCCAGGTCGACGAACCGGGCCTCGACGAACCGGGCCTCGACGCCGGTCCGCTCCACCGTCCTTTCCGCCGTCCGTCCGGCCACCTCCAGCGCCAGCCGGGTCTTGCCCACCCCACCAGGGCCCACCAAGGTCACCAACCGCCCGGCGGCCAGCAGCCCCCCGACCCGGGCCAGTTCCTCCTCCCGGCCCACGAAGCTGCTCACC
>NZ_UBIZ01000572.1:0-436 GCF_900465275.1 Parafrankia sp. Ea1.12
AATTACTACGATTTAACATTCAGAGCACTGGGCAGAAATCAGTGACAGTCAACGTCCGCAAGGACCATCTGTCACCTCTGTTTTAATTAGACAGTCGGATTCCCTGAGTCCGTACCGGTTCCAGTACGGTTGTTTAGATGAGCGATCAGGATACTAGAACCGAGGTCCAAGCACACACCAGAAAGCGTCCGCAAGCAAGCACAATCACTAGTCCGCCATCAACCCGAAAGTATCAAGCAGACAGAACTGCGCCGGACAAGCATCAACCAACTGGCCAACCGTTCCAACCACTGGAGCCAATCCTTTTCCCGAAGTTACGGATCTAGTTTGCCGACTTCCCTTACCTACATTATTCTATCGACTAGAGGCTGTTCACCTTGGAGACCTAATGCGGATATCGGTACGATTGAGTGCAAATTAATAGCCTCCCTTGGTC
>NZ_UBIZ01000234.1:0-44449 GCF_900465275.1 Parafrankia sp. Ea1.12
GATCGATCTTGCTGCGCGGCGGCAGCGCACGAGAGACGATCGCCTCCCGGATGAAGCTGGCCGCCTCGTCCTTGAGGTTGCCGTAGCGCCGCCGACCCGAGGCGAGCAGCCGGATCGCGCTCGGGTCGGCGTCACGTGTCGTCACTGAACCGCCGGACAGTCGCTCGATTCGGCGGTCTCGGCCGCCTCCCGCATGTACCTGACCACGTAGCCTCCGAAGTCCTCAAAGACGGCCGGATCGAGCAGACCTCCGACGGATCAATCCCCATCTTCTCCGAGCCGTGGCCGCCACCCGGCACGACTCCGGGCGTCGGAGGTCGACTCGGGCCGGCGGATGACGGAACTCGCGTTCGTGGTCCAGGGAAGCGGGTCGTTCCACACGTCGAAGGGGACGCCGCCGCCCGGTCAGCCGGGCGGCGGCGTGGCGATCGGAGGGCTCATGTCCGGCCGGTAGACCTTCAGCCTGCCGGTCCGTTCGCGTTTGGCCGCGTACATCGCAAGATCGGCCTGGTGGAGCAGGACGTCGGGGTCGGCCGGGCGGGCGGGCGAGTCGAGGGTGACCAGTCCGAGGCTGGCTCGCGGGGTGTAAGGCCGTCCCGCCAGCAGACACGGTGCCTGTATCGCTGCCGCGAGCCGTTCCCCGACACGGCGGGGACTGCGGAGTCCGTCGCCGTCGAGGATGACGGCGAACTCGTCGCCGCCGAGCCGGGCGACGGTGTCCACGGTCCGCGTTCCCGCCCGCAGCCGCTCCGCGCTGATCCGGAGGAGCTCGTCCCCGGCGGCATGCCCGAAGGTGTCGTTGACGTGCTTGAACTCGTCAAGGTCCAGAAACAGCACGGACAGCGACGTGCCGTCACCGGCGTCACCGGCGTCACCGGCGTCGTCGGGGTCGTCGGGGTCGTCGGGGTTGCGCGTGAGTGCTCGCTGTAGTCGGCGGGTGAACAGGGCCCGGTTCGCCAGGCCGGTCAGCGGGTCGTGGAAGGCCTGGTGGTGCAGCTCCCGTTCCTGGTCCCGGATTCCGGCGAGTAGCCGGGCGTTCTCGACCAGCGTGACCATCTGGCGGACCAGCGCGACCAGCAGCAGCCCGGCGATGCCGCACGTCTCGAACCGGTCGACCTGCGTACCGATCGACAGCTTGCCGACCACCAGCAGGCCCGCCGCACCGAGCACCGCGTAGGGCAGCACCGCGTACGCCCACGTCGCCTGCGGGCCGGCCGGCGCCGGGCCGTCCGGCGGTGCGCGAGCCGGGAACGGCAGCAGCGCGGCAAGGAAGACCAGCAGGAAGGCGAGGCCGAATGTGACCACGCTCAACGGCGGCATGTCGAGCTGGTGCTGCGCGACGCGGTAGACGAAGACGTTGCTGGTGAGACCGTAGGCGAGCAGGCCCGTGCCGAGCAGCGCCAACGTCGCCGGGGAGCGCGGCCGGCGGAAGCTCGCGATCAGCACCACCGCCGTGACCAGGATCAGTACGGAGACCGAGTGGACCAGGGAGAGCAGGAACTCTCTGAGGTCGGGCGCACCTGTCCGGACGACCGCGGCGAGCACCGTCCCCCATTCCAGCAGGACGATCGAACCGACGATCAGTACACAGTCCAGCATGGTGATCACGTACCAGCGGGACGAGCCGCGGCCCTGCATCCCCGCCCGGCCGTCCACCGGGTCGGTGGGCAGCGACAGCAGCCCGGCCAGGGCCACACCGTGGAAAACGAGCAGGACGGCGTACCACCCCGAGGATACCCGGGGAGATTCACCACCCAGCACGGCTGTCGCCGTCGCGACGCTGGCGAGCGCCGAGCTGCCCGCCATGACGCCGATGAGCCGCCGCCAGCGCCGGTCACCGGGGCAGGTGCGCCGAGCGGTCCAGAAGCAGGCCGCCGCGGCGGCCACCTGGGCGGCGGCGTTGAGCGACATCGTGGCGACGACGCCCGGCCGCGGGCCCAACAGCACCGCGAGGGCGACCTCCAGCGCGAAAAGTACCACGGCGGCGACGGCCGCGCACCACAACAACTGCGGCGTACGGCCCGAAACGGTCGAACGCCGCAAATCGTGTGTGGCGTCCGTGACGCCACGGAGTTCGGACATCGTCCACATCCCTCGGGGGAAGCGTATCGATGTCGAACCGATTCGGATAGTTACGATGTTGGCGCCTGGCTGGGTCGGCTGCCCTACCCGCGGAGGTAGCGGCCGAGGGCCATGATCGGCCACAGCAGCCGGTAGCCGTGGTAGTTGATGTAGAAGTCGCCGGGGAACCCGGTACCGGTGAACTGGTCCTCGTCCCAGGAGCCGTCCGGCCGCTGGTGATCGGCCAGCCACCGGGCACCCCTCGCGAGGGCCCCGCTCACCTCGGGCTGGTCGCCCACCGTCAGCAGGGCCAGCATCGCCCACGCCGTCTGGGACGCGGTGGACTCACCACGGCCCGACCACTCGGGATCGGTGTAGGAGCGCAGGTCCTCCCCCCAGCCGCCGTCGGCGTTCTGGTGGGTGAGCAGCCAGTCCGCTCCCGCCCGCATGGCCGGATGGGACGGCTCCACCCCCGCGGCGCGCAGCGCGGGCATCACGCTGCCGGTGCCGTAGACGTAGTTGACGCCCCACCTGCCGAACCACGACCCGTCGGCCTCCTGGTGGTCCAGCAGCCAGTCCACCCCGCGCCGCGTGCGGTCGTCGCCGCCGAGGCCGGCCTCGGCGAGCAGCTCGACGACATGCGCGGTGACGTCCGCGGAGGGCGGATCGGTGAGGGCTCCGAAGTCGGCGAACGGGATCTGGTACGGGATGGTGCTGGTGTTGTCCGCGTCGTACGCGCCCCATCCGCCGTCGCTGGACTGCAGCCCGAACAGCCAGGCCACCGCCCGGCGCTCGGCGGCGTCCAGCTCGTCGCGCGCCGGGTGGCGCACCCGGCGCAGCGCGAGCAGAACCTCCGCCGTGTCGTCGGTGTCGGGGTAGGTGTCGTTCTCGAACTCGAACGCCCAGCCGCTCGCCGGGACGTCGGGATGGTTGACCGCCCAGTCGCCACGCCGGTGCCGGACCTCCTGGCCGAGCAGCCAGTCGGCGGCGCGGACCAGCGCCGGGTGGTCGGGCGCGATCGCGGCCGTGGCACCCGCGTCCGCGAGGGCGTTCACCGCCAGCGCGGTGTCCCAGACCGGCGACTGCGACGCCTCGACCATGCGGGAGCCGTCGGCGAGGGTGACGGTGTAGTCGTCGAGGGCCCGCAGCGCGGCCTTCAGTACCGGATGGTCGAGCTCGTACCCGAGCAGCCGCAGCGCGATTATCGAATAGACCGCGGGTGGCTGAATTCCGCCGAAGCATCCGTCCGCCTCCTGGCGGGCGATTATCCACCGCTCCGCGGCCCGCAGCGCATGGTTGCGCATGGATCGAACGGGGCGCCGGTGATAGACGTGCAGCAGTCGGTCGATACCCAGGAAGATTTCTTTCGCGGTGAACCGCGTGCTGATTCTCTCGAGCACGCCGGAGGCTCCGGCGCCGGACCCGCCTCCGCCGGGCCCGGCGGAGGACCCGGCGGAGGCGGGTCCGTCCGGGTACAGCTCGTCGAGGTCGAACGGCGCCGGCCGCACCGGGCGGAGGGCGGAGACGACCGTCAGCGACACCAGGGTCTGGCGCGCCCAGGACCCGAAGGAGTAGATGTTCAGCGGTGCGCGGCGGGGGAGGAGCATGATCTCCGGGGGCAGCACCGGCAGGTCCTCCCAGCGCCACCAACCGAACAGCGCCAGCCAGATCCGGGTGAACACCCTGGTCGCGGGAACTCCGCCGTGGTCGCGGACCCAGGTCGCGGCGCTGAGCATGTGCGGTGCGGAGGCGTCGTCGCCGGCGAGGCGCAGGGCGATGTACGACTCGACGGTGGTGGACAGCTCGCCCGGGCCGCCGAAGTACTGCGGCCACGATCCGTCGTCGCTCTGCCGGGAGCGGATGAACCGGGCCGAGGCCGCCGTCACCTCGGCCGTGCGGATACCGAGGTACTCGCGCAGCAGGAGGTCCTCGGCGTCCATGCTCGTGTTCGTCTCGAGATCGAACTTCCACCAGCCCGTGCCGTCCTGCAGCGCGAGCAGGTGGTCGGTGGCGAGGCGTAGCGCGTGGGTGAGCCCGCTGCCGGCAGCCGCGGTGCGGTCGCGTGCGGTGGCGTCGCCGGCGCTGGTCTGCGTGGGAATGCTTTCCCGGGTGACACTGACGGTATCGGAAACGTTCATATCCGGTCCTCGCATATCGTTCATCACCAACGTGACAGGAGGTCGGGCGGATCCCTGGAACATGGCCGACCTGGGCGCCGAACGGGCGCGCCGGAGGGGCTCTCCGAACCGCGCCGCCCGAGTAGGGGCGCTCATTCACGCTGGCGCGCTCACATTGTTCAGGGTGCCGCGACAGACCTTGCTTTCCGGTTGTGCTGTTCCTGCGGTGCGGGTGGGTCAGCCGGTGGGGGGCTGGACGCCCAGTCGACCGAGGCAGAGGTCGACCGTCATGAGGAGATCGCCGAGGTCTGTGCTGCCCGAGCTGCACCACGCGCGGGTCGCCACCTGGATGGCCCCGAGAAACGTGACGGCGGTCAGCTGGGCGCCCAGACCGGGGTCGGGCGGGCCGTTCCCGGCAGTGGTGCCTTCAGGGGTGGCGTGTTCAGTGGTGGCGTGTTCGGCCGGGCTGGGCTCGGTCTCCTCCGCGAGCTCCACGGCGAGTCGGTCGCCGATGGCGACGAGACGGCTCAGGACCGCTCCCGCCAGGGGTGAGGAGCCGTCGAGGAGAAGCAGATGATCGGCGTAGTGACGGAGCGAGTCGCCGTCCGGCGACATCAGCGTCCACGCGTCGAAGGCCGCGTTGCGCAGCGCCGTCAGAGGCGGCTCGTCGGCGGGCCGGCGGCGCAGTGCGGCCACGGTGAGATCGCCCATCTCGTCCAGCGGTGCGAGGGCGATCGCCTCCTTGCTCGTGAAGTAGCGGAACACGGTGCGCACGGACACCTCGGCCTGGTCGGCGATCTCCTCCACGGTGGCCGCCTCGTAGCCCTTCAGGTGGAACAGCTCGTGTGCGGCGTCGATGATCGACTGGCGGGTGCGACGCTTCTTCCGCTCACGCAGGCCCTCCGTGCGCTGGTCAGCCACGCCCGGTTACCTCCTGTCGCGTAGCGCTTCCGTGACCCTGGTGTCTTCGGCAAGCATACGCGCAACACCGGCAAATGGCAGACTCTGACAGATTTTTGACCCGCATGGGTCGTATGCCCGTTTGCGGGAGAGTGCTGGGGTGGGCCCCGCCCCCCGATCCACGGTGTCGATGGCGCCTGGTCGGCTGGGAGGGCGTGCGCCGACCGGGGCGCGGTGCTCGCCGCCATCGGTGACCCGGCCGTCCTGGTGGTCGACAGTCGCGGCAGGGAGGCCTATCTCGGGTCGGCCGACCGTCCCTCTTCTACTGCGGCGGCGGGGTGGGTGCCGCCTGGAACGCGCTGGCCCTGGCGGCGGTCGGCGGGCCGGACGCCGCCGTGTACGACGGCTCGATGCTGGAGTGGGCGGCGGACCCGGACCTGCCGCTTGTCCTCGGAGCGGAGAGCTGACGTGCGGGCGGCGCCTGTTCCGACGGGACCCCTCCGCCGCTCGCGTGCGTTATTTGAACTGATGGTTGTAGAAAAAGAACTGCTGCTGATAGCCTGACCGACGTCCTCAGCGTGACGGGGAGAGAGACGGGCGGGGTGCGATGAGGCTCGGGGTCGTCTATCCGCAGATCGAGCTCGAGGGCGATCCGTCGTCGCTCGCCCGGTTCGCCCGGGCGGCCGAGGAGCTCGGCTACGACCATCTGGTCCTGTACGACCACCTCATCGGCGCCTCGCACGAGCGGCGTGACCCACCGATCCGGGGTCGGTACGGGGAACGCAGCCCGTTCCACGATCCCCTCACGGCCTTCGCCTACCTCGCCGGCCTGACCGAGCGCATCGAGTTCGTCAGCGGCGTGCTCATCCTTCCGCTGCGCCAGACCGTCCTCGTCGCCCGGCAGACGGCCGACATCGACCTCATGTCCGGGGGGCGGCTGCGGCTCGGCGTGGGGGCCGGGTACAACCGGGTCGAGTTCCACGCGATGGGCGTGGACTTCGCCAGCCGGGGCCGGCGACTGACCGAGCAGATCTCCTACCTCCGCCGGCTGTGGAGCGAGGAGCTGATCAGCTTCGAGGGCGAGTTCGACCAGATCGACCGCGCCAACATCGTCCCGAGGCCGACCCGCCGGATTCCGATCTGGTGCGGCGGGTTCGCCGAGGCGGCGTTCCGCCGGGCCGTGGCCCTGGCCGACGGCTTCGTCTTCGGCTACGGCCTCGATCAGCCGGCGATGGACGGCTGGGCCCGCCTGCGGGAACTGCTGGCGATCGCGGGCCGGCCGCTCGACGGCTTCGGCGCGCAGTTCGTCCTGCACGCACCCGGCCAGCCCTACACCGATCAGGAGATCACGGACGGGCTGCTGCGGCTGCGGGCGGCAGGCGCCACACACGCCTCGCTGTTCACGATGGGGCGCGGGCTCACCGGCGTCGACCGCCACATCGACTACATCGCGGAGATCATGAAGAAGGCCGAGGTCGCCCTGCGCTGAGCGGCCCTGGCCCGCTCCCGCGGGAAGCGGGCCAGGGCCGCCCCCGCTCCCGCGTCGGTGCGGGAGCGGGCCAGGGCCGCTCGTCAGCCGGGTTCCGCCCGCGGCGCGGCCGGGGCCACCTGTCCCGCGGGGGCCTGCTCACGCAGCACCGCCCGCTGGATCTTGCCGGTGGCGGTCTTCGGCAGCTCCGGAAGAATCGAGATCCGGCGCGGGTACTTGTACGCGGCGAGCCGCTCCCGGGCGAAGGCGGTCAGCTCCTCGGGAGTGGTGGCCGCGCCGTCGCGCAGCGACACGTAGGCCGCCACGGTCTCGCCGCGGTAGGCGTCCGGCAGGCCGACCACGGCGGCCTCGAAGACGTCGGGGTGCTCGTACAGGACGTCCTCGACCTCGCGCGGCCAGACCTTGAAGCCCGACGTGTTGATCTGGTCCTTGACCCGGTCGACGAGATAGACCCAGCCGGCGGCGTCGAGGACGGCGACATCCCCGGTGCGCAGCCGCCCGCCCGCCAGCGCGTGCGCCGACGCCTCGGGGTTGCGCCAGTAGCCGGGGATGACCTGCGGCGCGGAGATGACCAGCTCGCCCTCGACGCCCGGCGGCCGTGGCGCGCCGCTCTCGTCGGTGATCCACACGTCGACGTTCTGCATCGGCACGCCGATCGACAGGGTGCCGCTCGGGCCGTGCACGGGTGCCGCCGCGCCGGGGGGCACGGCGATGCCCCCGCCGGTCGTCTCGGTCATGCCCCAGATGTTGTGCAGGTAGGGCCCGAACCTCGACCGGAAGGCCTCCACCGTCGACGGCGGGATGGGCGCGCCGCCGGAATAGAGCCGCTGCACCGTGGCGAAATGCTCGGGGCCCGCGCCGTCCACCCGGAAAAAGGCGTTGAACGCCGTGATCGAACCGATGGTGGTCGTCACACCGTGGTCACGGAAGGCCTCGAGCACGACCGAGGGCTCGAAGCGGCCGCTCATGCTCAGTGTCGTGTCGTTCAGCAGGGCGATGCCCGCGTTCAGGGAAAGCCCGGTGATGTGGAAGAGGGGGGCGATCGCGAACACCACGTCGCCGGGCCCGAGAAGGAGCCAGCGGCCGTAGTTCAGCACCGAGTTCAGGAAGTTCCGGTGTGTGTTCAGCGCGCCCTTGGGTGGGCCCGTGGTGCCGGAGGTGTAGGTGAGGAAGGCGGTGTCGTCCAGGGTGGTCTCGACCGGCTCGGGGTGCTGCCCCCGCCGTCGCGTCAGGATCGCCGCCAGATCGCCGTCGGGTGACGGCGCGGGATCGCCGCCGGTGCCGAACACCCGCGGGTCGTCCGCCGTCTGGAAGTCGCGAGCGGAGGCGGATAACAGCCAGCGGACGGTGCTGCCCGCGAGCGTCTCGCGGGTCTGGGCGTCGGTCCCGCGGGCCAGGATGATCCCCGTGGTGCCGGAGTCGTCGATCAGGCGCCGCAGTTCGCGTCCGCGGTACATCGGGTTGAGTGGCACCGCGATGCCGCCGGCCTTCCAGATCGCCAGCAGGCTGATCGGGTAGTACGGCACGTTCTGCAGGTAGACGCCCACGCGGTCGCCCGGCCGGACGTCCCGTTCCTGCAGCTCGGCGGCGAGGGCGTCGGCGTGGGCGTCGAGTTCGGCCGCGCTGAGGGAGCCGTCGAAGTACCGCACCGCCGTCCGGCCGGGATTACCGGCCACCCGGTCCCGCCACGCGTCGACGATCGAGGAGTGGGCGAGGCGCGGCGACGGGTCGATCCGCGGTGGGTACGCGGCGAGCCATGGCCGGGCGGTCGAGAGGACGTCCTCGCTCGCGGAATCGGTCGGCATTGATCAGCCCCTCGGGTCTGCGCAGGGTTCGGTCGGGCTTGACACCCCTCCGGGAGCTTATTAGCTTGAGCACCTATTGAACACTATGTCGCACATAATGCACGGTGGCGGGCGCTCTACGGCGACAGGTGATCCACAGTCGAGCGGCAGAGCGGCCCAGGCGGGCGCCGCGGCCCGCGGGCGCCGTGCCGACGCGGTCCCGGTGCCGGCCAGCCGGGCGGTTCCGAACCTCTCCCAGTGACGGGGGCATGCGATGCACGAGCATGAGACGTACGACGTGGTGGTTCTGGGGTCAGGCGCGGCGGGGCTGACCGCGGCGCTCGCCGCGGCCGTGGAGGGCGCCCGCGTCGCCGTGTTCGAGAAGGCGGAGCTGCTCGGCGGCACGACCGCGCTGTCCGGCGGGACGATCTGGGTCCCCGTCAACCAGCCGGCCCGGGCGGCCGGCATCAAGGATTCCCGCGCGGACGGCCTGGCGTACCTGGCGAGTCTGTCGAACGGGATGATTCTCCCGGAGCTGGCCGAGGCGCTCGTCGACGGCGGTCCGGAGCTGGTCGACTTCGTCGAGCAGCAGACGGATCTCCGTTTCCAACTGGTCGAGGGCTATCCCGACTATCACCCGGAACGCCCCGGCGGCCGGCCCGACGGGGGACGGTCGATCGAGGTCGGGCTCTTCTCCTTTCTCGGGTTCGAGGAATGGGAGGACCGCATCGCGGGCGACACCTGCCGGCTGCTCATCCGCGAGATGCCCCTGGGCGGGGGCACCGGCGCGCTGGAGCCGGACGTGCTCGCCGAGCGGGAGAAGAACCGCGCGGAGGGCCTCGGCCGGGCACTGGTCGGCGGTCTGCTCCAGGCCTGCCTACGGCGTGGGGTGCACGTCGCCACCCGGTCGCGCGGCCTGCGGTTGATCACCGAGGGTGGTGCCGTCACCGGGATCGAGATCGGGACCCCCGACGGCGTCCGGTCGGTGCGCACGGGCGCGGTCGTGCTCGCCACCGGCGGATTCGAGTACGACCCCGATCTCGTTCGCGACTTCCTGCGCGGACCGCTGACCCGTGCCATCGGCGCGCCGTCCAACACCGGCGACGGGCTGCGGATGGCGATGCGGGTCGGCGCCCAGCTCGGCAACATGCGGGAGGCCTGGTGGGCCCCGGTCGTCAGCCTTCCCGGGCGCCGTCGCGACGGCGCCCGGAACGGGCTGCTGACCTCGCGGGAACGCGCGCTGCCCGGTTCGATCATGGTCAACCGCCATGGTCGCCGGTTCGCGAACGAGGCGGCGAACTACAACGCCTTCGGCGGCGCCTACCACCAGCTTGACGCGTCGAAGTTCGAGTACCCGAACCTGCCCAGCTTCATGATCTTCGACCAGTCGACCGTCGACCGGTTCGGTGTGTTCGGCGGGGCGCCCGGCGGCGCGGTGCCGGACTGGCTGGTGCGCGCCGACACCCTCGGCGAGCTGGCGGGCCGGCTTGGCCTCCCCGCGGCCGAGGTCGCGGCGACCGTGCAGCGGTTCAACGAGCATGCCCGCGCCGGCACCGACCCCGACTTCGGCCGCGGCGACAACGCCTACGACCGGTTCCCCGGCGGCCGGGTGCTCGATCCCGAATCGGTCCTCTCCACGCTGGGCCCGGTCGAGACCGCGCCGTTCTACGGCGTCGAGGTCGGGTCGTCGGCGCTCGGCACCAAGGGCGGCCCCCGGACGGACCGGGAGGGCCGGGTCCTGGACGTCGACGGCGACGTGATCCGCGGGCTCTACGCCGCGGGGAACGTGATGGCGAGCCCGTCCGGCATGGTGTACGGCGGTGCCGGGGCGACACTGGCCGTCGCCGGGGTGTGGGGTCTCTACACCGGGCGCGCGGCGGCGCGTGACCCGGCGTCCGGCGCCCGGTCGCCGGTCCTGAGCGAACGATCCGGAAGCTGACCCGAAGCCAGTAGATCACCGGGAATTGGGGCGAAGAGCGAGACAATGACTGAGACCTTAGAGAATCCGGCTGAGACGATCACCGCGCGGGACGCCGAGGACATCTTCGCCGGATGGCTCGCAGACTTCGCGGCGGCCCTGCGGAGCGGATCCACGTCCGACCTCGCCGCGCTCTTCCTCCCGGAGGCGACCTGGCGTGACTTCATGGCCTTCCCCTGGGACTTCCACCACACGGTCGGGCGGGAGGAGACCGCCGCCCGGCTCACCGAGCTGGCGAAGGCCTGGAACGCCGCCGACTTCCGGCCCAGCAGGGAGCAGCCGCCGGTCGTCACCGACGGCGCCATCAACGCGTTCTTCGACTTCACCACCACGGACCGGATCGACCGTGGCTATGTGCTGCTCGTACCGAGCGCGGGGCACTTCGTGGTGTCGATCCTGCAGACCCAGGTGATAGGACTGCAGGCCCATCCGGAACGGGTGCGTCACCATCGCCGGGACGGCAAGGTCTACGGGATCGTGCCCGACCGCACCCGGTGGTCGAGCGACCGCGAGAAGGAGATCGCCTTCGAGGACAGCGAGCCCGCGGTGCTCGTGCTCGGCGCGGGGCACAACGGGCTGGCCATCGCGGCCCGGCTCGGCGCGCTCGACGTGCCGACGCTCGTCATCGACCGCGAGGCCCGGGTCGGGGACACCTGGCGCAAGCGCTACGCGTCGCTGGCCCTGCACAGCACCGTCTTCGGGGACCATCTGCCCTACCTGTCGCTGCCGCCGTCCTGGCCGGCGCACACCCCGAAGGACAAGTTCGCCGACTGGCTGGAGTCGTACGCGAACCTGCTCGACCTCAACGTGTGGACGTCCACCACGTTCCTCGACGGGCACTTCGACGAGGACGCCCAGCGGTGGACGATCCGGGTCCGGCGCGGGGACGGCTCGGTCCGGGAACTGCACCCGCGGCACTTCGTCGTGGCGGGCGGCCTGTTCGGATCCCCGAAGATCCCCGCGATCAAGGGGATCGAGACCTTCCCCGGCATGACGGCGCACTCGGACGAGTTCCAGTACGGCGCCGACTTCGCGGGGAAGAAGGCGCTGGTGATCGGGGCCGGCGTGAGCGGCCACGAGATCGCGCACGACCTGTACGAGCACGGCGCGGACGTCACGCTGCTGCAGCGCAGCGCGACCTACGTGGTGAGCTACGAGTCCTACCACCGGTACTGGTCGACGCTGTTCACCGAGGACATGCCCTACACCCCGGACTTCGCGGACCAGATGACCTACTCGTTGCCCAACGAGCGGGTGGACGAACTCAACAAGAAGCTGGTGAAGCTCGCCGCGGCGGCCGACCAGGATCTGCTCGACGGTCTCACCGCGCGGGGCTTCAAGCTCGAGTGGGGCCCGGACGGCACCGGCATCATCGGCGCCCACATGTCCGGCAAGGACGCCTACCAGATCAACATCGGCGCGTCCGAACTGATCGCGGACGGCCTGGTGCACCTCAAACAGGGCGTCGAGGTGGCCGAGGTCAGGGACCGGACGGTGGTCTTCACCGACGGCTCGACCCTCGACGTCGACCTGATCGTCTTCGCCACCGGCTACCACCAGTTCTGGGGCCACATCAAGCCCACGCTGGGCTCGGCGGCGGACCGGATCGACAAGGCGTACGGCCGGGCCGCGGACGGCGAGTACGCGAACACGTGGCGTCGTTCCGCCCAGCCCGGGCTGTGGTTCGGCACCGGGTTCATCCGGATGGCCCGCTTCTACACCCGGTTCACGGCACTGCTGATCAAGGCGATCGAGGTCGGTGTCGAGCCGATGAACCCGGACCGGGCCGACGGCGACTGATGGCCGCCATCGACGTGCACAAACGGGTCGAACCCGGGACCGTGGCGCTGCTCGACCGGCTGGCGCGCTGGGACCTGACGAGCATCGCGACGATCCGGCGCTCGTACGCGGCGGTCGGCCCGCCGCCCGCCCCCGAGGATCCGCGGGTCCGGCGTCGCGACCAGGTCATCCCGGGCATGGACGGCCGTCCCGACGTCCGGGTGCGCTGGTACCGCCCCGCCGACGCCCCCGCCGGGGCGGCGCTGCCCTTCCTCCTCTGGCTGCACGGCGGCGCCTACATCATGGGGAACCTGGACGAGAACGACGACCGCCTCGACCGGATGGTCATCGAGCTCGGCTGCACCGTCGCCTCGGTCGACTGGCGGCTGGCCCCGGAGCACCCCTACCCGGCGGGCCTGGAGGACGCGGAGACCGTCTGGCGCCGGGTCAGCGCGAACCCGGCCGACTTCGGGGTCGACCCGGCCCGACTGGTCCTGGGCGGGGCGAGCGCGGGTGCCGGTCTGGCCGCCGGACTGTGCCTGCGGCTGCGGGACCTCGGCGTCCCCCAGCCGGCGCTGCAGCTGCTGATCTACCCGATGCTCGACGACCGTGAGCTGACCCCCTCGATCCGCGCGATCGAGGACCCGGGCCACTGGGGCCTGTGGCATCTGCGGGCCAACCGGTTGTGCTGGGCGGCCTATCTCGGGTCGCTCGAGGGCGGCGAGGTCCCGCCCAGCGCGGCGCCGGCGCGGGCGGAAGACCTCACCGGGCTCGCGCCGGCCTTCCTCGGGATCGGCGACGTCGACGGGTTCGTGGACGAGAACGTCGCCTACGCGGCACGCCTGTCGGCCGCGGGCGTGCCGACCGAGCTGCACGTGTACCCCGGGGTCATCCACGGCGGGTTCGGTGCGCCGCCGCGCACCCCGCGCACCGCGCAGTTCCTGCGGGACGTCTACGCGGCGCTGGCCGCCGCGTTCGTGCCGGCGGACGGATCCCAGGAAGCCGGCGAGCGGCCCTGATGGCCGGGAAGAACCTGGCGGACGTGGCGAACCTGGCGGACGTGGCTGGCCTGGCGGAGGTGGAGAGCAGGCTCCGGCGGCTGGAGGCACGGCTGCGGGCGGCCGAGGACCAGCTGGAGATCCTCCGCCTGCTCAACAGCTACGGCCCTCTGGTCGACAGCGGGTCGGCGGAAGAGGCGGCCGACCTGTGGATCAGCGGCGGCGGCTACGAGTTCGGCGTCCCGGCCGGGAGCGCTGTCCGGGTCGAGGCGCCGCAGGGCCTGGCGGATCTCTACCGGACCGAGCCGCACACCGGGCTGGTCGCCGCCGGCGTCGCGCACCTCACCGCCCCGCCTCGCGTCACCGTCAGCGGTGACACGGCGGAGGCCGTCGGCTATTCCTTCGTGGTCCTCAGGGAGGATGATCGGTGGTTTCTGTGGCGGGCCGCGGTCAACCACTGGACGCTGCTGCGCACACCTGCCGGCTGGCGGATCCGGGACCGCCGCAACCGCGTCCTTGACGGCTCACCCGAGTCGCAGGCGATCATGCGCCTGGTGCGGGGGTGAGAGCCCGCGCCGCGCAGCCGGGCGCTGACGGGGCCGGATACCATCAGCCCATGGCCCGAGCCGACCAGACGGAGATCGTCAAAGCGCAGCCTGGGAGCCAGACGCTCGCGCGCGGTCTGCGGGCCCTCATCGCCGTCACGGAATCCGGGACGGGCCTGACCACCCAGGAAGTCGCGGAACGGCTTTCCATCCATCGGTCGATCGCCTACCGGCTGCTTCAGACATTCGTGGATTTCCGGTTTCTCACCCGTGCCGACAACGGCGTCTACCGGCCGGGCGCGAGGCTCGTGTCGCTGTCGGACGCTTACCTGCCGGGCCTGCGCGAGCTCGCCCTGCCCTCGATGCGGCGGCTGGCCGAGCGACTCGGCTCCACGATCGCGCTCTTCGTCGCCGAGGGTGAGGAAGCGGTCGCGGTCTCGCTGGTCGAACCCACCAACACAACTCATCACCTGTCGTTCCGCGCCGGCATGCGGACCCCGCTGGACCGGGGGTCAGCGGGCTACGCGCTCGCCTCGGCGCTTCCGCCGCAGCCCGGCGAGCCGGCCGGGGTGAAGCTCGCGCGCGAGCTCGGCTTCGCGGTCAGCAGCGGTGAGATAGAGGCCGGGGCGCACGGCGTCGCGGCGCTCATCCCGACCCGGCCCTCCAGCCCGCTCATGTGCCTCCACCTGGTCACCTTCCGCTCCGAGGTGGCGGCCGGCGCGGGCCCGGTGATGGTGCAGGCCGCCGGCGAGATCGGCCAGCTCTTCGACGGCGGTGACCGGTTGTCGGGCGCCCGGGTGCCCGGGCTCGGCCAGGCCGGCTAGCCGATGTCCGGTCGATCTTGCCGTGACGATGTCGTCGTCCGGCTTTCGTCGTCGTCCGGATACCGATTGTGACCTGACGGAGTGCTCGCGGACGGACGTCGTGCGTGGCGCTCGAACACGGCACGAGGCCGGGCGGGCGGGCGCGGCACGAGGCCGGGCGACGGCCGGCGGGTGCGGGGCGGGCACGGAACCACGGCGCCAAGGCTGTGGGAACAAGATCTATGCAGCCTGAATCCCGCCGCCCAGCGATGTGTGGCGGCTCAGTGAGTCCGGGCTCTCACTCAATCGCCACGGTTGCTCGACACCGCGCATAAGGCCCAGCCGACGTGAATGCCGATCGGTCCCGGCCTGCGCCCCGGACCCCAGCACGCCTGCACGCACGCCACCCGCTCGACACCACGGCCACCACGGGCCACGGGCCACGGGCCCAAGTCCAGGCCAGGCCAGGCCAGGCCAGGCGTCAGCGCCCGGCGGTCGTGTTCTCCCGCGCACCGCGTTCTCCGCCTGCCCGCGTTTCCCGTGATTCCTATGTTTGGCGCGCCCACTACTGCCTCGTGGCGGTGGGCGCGGCTGCGCCGCTGCGCCGTGCCCGCCAGCCGCGGGCCGGACGGGCGTGCACGCGGGCCGCCGCTTCGGTCTTGACACCTCAGAACACCGATCCTACTGTGCATATGTCGAACACTCACGTTCTATAGTTCGCACACGAGTCAGGGTGTAGCGCGAGTCGGGGCGCAAAGCGAGTCAGTGCGCAGCGTGAGGTCAGTGCGCATCCGTGGGCCAGGTCGGCGTGAGTGGGATGCGGCGTGAGAGAGGGATGGGCCAGGCGCGTGTCGGAGTACGAAAGCATCTGGAGTGATCTTCAGGGCGTCCCGTTCTCGCAGGGGTACCTGGACGTCGCGGGCGTGCGGACGAGATACCTGCACGCCGGTGATGAGAGTGGACCGGTGCTCGTCCTGTTACACGGCTCGGGCGGGCACGCCGAGGCCTACGTCCGCAACCTGGAGGCCCACGCCCAGCATTTCTCGACGTGGGCGATCGACATGCTCGGGCACGGGTACACCGGCCGGCCCGGGCACCCGTTGGAGATCGCGCACTACGTGGAGCACCTGCTGGCGGTGCTCGACACCATCGGCGCGGACCGCGCCCACATCAGCGGCGAGTCGCTCGGGGGCTGGGTGGCGGCCCGCGCGGCCGTCGACCATCCGGACCGGGTCGACCGGCTGGTGCTGAACACCGCCGGCGGGTCGCAGGCGGATCCGGTCGTCATGGCGCGCATCCGCACGCTGTCGATGGCGGCGGTGGAGGACCCGACGTGGCCGACCGTCCAGGCCCGGATCAAGTGGCTGATGGCGGACAAGACCCGGGGCTACGACGATCTCGTCGCGAGCCGACAGCGCGTCTACCGGCAGCCCGGCTTCACCGCGGCGATGAGCGACATCATGGCGCTGCAGGATCCGGCGATCAGGGCGCGTAACCTGCTCGGCCCGGCCGAGTACGGCGCCATCACCGCACCCACGCTGGTGCTGTGGACGAGCGACGACCCGACCGCAGACGTCGAGGAGGGCGGCCGGATCGCCTCGATGATCCCGGGCGCCCGCTTCGAGGTGATGCCCGGCTGCGGTCACTGGCCCCAGTACGAGGACGCGAAGACCTTCAACCGTCTGCACCTCGACTTCCTGCTGGGGCGCTGACCATGGCCGCGGACCTCCCCGGTACCGGACCAGCCGCCGGGCCCGGAGCCGTCGCCGCCGCGCCGGCCGTCGTGCTGATCGGGGCCGGCCCGGTGGGGCTGACGCTCGCGAACCTGCTCGGCGGCTACGGCGTGCGCACCCTGGTGGTCGAGGAGCGGGAGACGCTGATCGACTACCCGCGCGGGGTCGGCCTGGACGACGAGTCGCTGCGCACCTTCCAGAGCACGGGCCTGGTCGACCGGATCCTGCCGCACACGAACCCCAACCAGGTGATGCGGTTCGTCGACGCGAAGCAGCGCGTGCTCGCCGAGATCGCGCCGACCAGCCAGCCGTTCGGCTGGCCGAAGCGCAACGGCTTCGTCCAGCCACTGGCGGACGCCGAGCTGCTGGCGGGCCTGCGGCGGTACGAGCACGTCGAGGTCCGCTGGGGCCACCGGATGGAGTCGCTGGAGCAGACCGCCGACGGGGTGACGGTGGGGCTGTCCGGGCCCGCCGGCCCCTCGACCGTCACGGCCGGCCACGTCGTCGGCTGCGACGGCGGGCGCAGCGCCACCCGGCAGCTCATGGGGGTGTCGTTCGAGGGCACGACGTCGCCGACGCGCTGGCTCGTGGTCGACATCCGCCCCGACCCGCTCGGCCGGCCCAACGTGGACGTCGGCGCGGACCCGGCGCGCCCCTACGTGTCGGTGTCCATCGCGCACGGCATCCGCCGGTTCGAGTTCATGCTGCACGCGGACGAGGCCGACGAGGCGGCGGAGGACCCGGAGTTCATCGCCACGATGCTCGCCCGGTTCGTCCCGCGCCCGGACCGCGTCAACATCATCCGGCGCCGGGTGTACACGCACCACTCGCGGATCGCCGGTTCCTTCCGCGCCGGGCGGGTCCTGATCGCCGGCGACGCCGCCCACCTGATGCCGGTCTGGCAGGGCCAGGGCTACAACAGCGGCATCCGGGACGCGGCCAACCTCGGCTGGAAGCTCGCCGCGGTGGCGAACGGCCTCGCCGGCGACGCCCTGCTCGACACCTACGACGTCGAGCGCCGCCGGCACGCCCAGGCGATGATCGACCTGTCGACGACCGTCGGGCGCATCATCTCCCCGACCAACCGGCGGGTCGCCACCGTGCGGGACTGGATCGCCCGGACGGCCTCCGCCGTGCCCGCGCTCAAGCAGTACGTCGTGGAGATGCGGTTCAAACCGATGCCGCGGTACGTCGAGGGCGCGGTCGTGCACACGGAGCCGATCCGGGCGAACTCGCCGGTCGGGACCCTGTTCATCCAGCCGCGGGTCGACACCCGCGAGCGCGAGAACGTCCGGCTCGACGACGTGCTCGGGCCCTGGTTCGCCGTGCTGTGCTGGAACAACGACCCGTACGAGCTGCTCGGCCCCGAGACGTTCGCGAGGTGGAAGGCGCTCGGCGCGACCTTCGTCGCGTTGCGGCCGGTCACCCAGCTGCACTGGGCGGACCAGGACCACCCGGACGTCGTGGTGGTCGGGGACCGGACCGGCGCGCTCAAGTCCTGGTTCGACGCGCACGAGGAGTCCGTGCTCTTCCTGCGGCCCGACCGGTGTGTGTCCGGCGCCTGCGTCGCTCAGCTGACATCCGAACTGGCCGCGTCGCTCACCGGCGCGCTGTCCCTCACCCCGGGAGCCGAGGATGGCGCTCGCCCTCTGCTGCATGTCACACAGCCCGCTGCTCGGCCTGCCCGGCCCGCCGCCGTCTCTCCTGGCTGACGTCGGCACGGCGCTCGCCGCCGCCCGGGACGTGGTGCGCGAGTACGACCCGGACCTGGTCGTCCTGTTCGCCCCGGACCACTACAACGGCTTCTTCTACCGGCTCATGCCGCCGTTCTGCGTCGGCACCGCGGCGCGCGGTGTCGGCGACTACGGGACGCAGAGCGGCGAGCTCGACGTCCCCGCCGAGCTCGCCTACGGCCTCGCGGAGGCGGCCTGGGCGGCCGACGTCGACGTGGCCGTCTCGACCGGCATGGACGTCGACCACGGCACGGTGCAGCCGCTGGCGGCACTCTTCGGCGACATCGCGGCCCGTCCGGTGGTCCCGGTCTTCGTCAACTCCGTGGCGGTCCCGCTGGCGCCGCTGCGGCGGGCCCGGCTGCTGGGGGCCGCGATCGGCCGCTACCTGGCCGGCCTCGACCGGCGGGTGCTCGTGCTGGGGTCGGGCGGACTCTCGCACGACCCGCCCGTCCCGAACCTGGCCAGCCCGCCGGAGGTGCTCGAACGCATCGTGCACGGACGGCCGCCGACCGCCGGTGAGCGGCAGGCCCGGCAGAGCGCGGTGATCGAGGCGGCGGCGAGCTTCGCCCGCGGTACGGCCGACCTGCGACCGCTCAACCCCGAGTGGGACCGGCGGGTGCTCGACGTCCTCGACCAGGGCCGGCTGGCCGAGCTGGACGGGTGGACCAACGACGGGATCACCCGGGAGGGCGGCAATTCCGCGCACGAGATACGCACGTGGGTCGCCGCGTTCGCGGCGCTCGCCGCAACGGGGCCGTACCGGGTGCGGACCAGCTACTACCGGCCCGCGCCCGAGCTGATCGCCGGCTTCGCCGTGCGGACGGCCGTCCCGCGATGAGGCCGGCGTCCACCCGCGGGCGGTGCTCGCCCCGACGATTCCGAGGTGCCGTGTGACGGGCAGAGATGTGACAGGCAGGTCTGTGACCGGCGGAGTGGGACGCGACGCGATCGAGGCCGCCGTCGCACGGCTCGACCGGGCGGCCGTCGAGCACGTTCCGTGCGCGCCGGTCGCCGACCTGATCGGCCCGAGCGACATCGACGCCGCCTACGCGGTGCAGTCGGCGCTCACCGCGCTGCGGGTGGCCCGCGGCGCGCGGGTCGTCGGCCGCAAGATCGGTCTCACCTCGCCGGCCGTCCAACGCCAGGTCGGCGTGGACCGGCCCGACTTCGGCGTGCTCTTCGACGACATGAACTACGCCTCGGGCGCCACGGTGCCGTTCGGTCGGCTGCTGCAGCCCCGGGCCGAGGCCGAGATCGCCTTCATCCTCGCCGCGGACATCGTCGACCCGCAGCCCGCCGCCGTCCGGGCGGCGGTCGGCAGCGCGGTCGCGGCGATCGAGGTCGTCGACAGCCGGGTCGCGGACTGGCGGATCCGCATCACCGACACGGTGGCGGACAACGCCTCCAGCGGCGTCTTCGTGCTGGGCGACCGGCATCTCACCCTGGACGAGTTCACTCCGGCCGACGTGTCGATGCGGATGCTGCGCAACGGCGTGACGGCCAGCACCGGGACGGGGCGGGCGTGCCTCGGCGACCCGCTCAGCGCGCTGGCGTGGCTCGCGCGCACGGCACTGGACTTCGGGGATCCGCTCCGGGGCGGCGACATCGTCCTTTCCGGGGCGCTCGGTCCGCTGGCCCCCATCGAGCCCGGCGACGTGATCCAAGCCGAGGTCGGCCCCCTGGGCCCGGTGACGGCGACGTTCGAGAAGGAAGGCTGAAACCGTGCAGCAGGTGGCGATCATCGGGTCGGGGAACATCGGTACCGACCTCCTGATCAAGATCAAGCGAAGGTCCGAGTCGCTGAGCGTGGCGGCCATGGTGGGGATCGACCCGGAGTCCGACGGCCTCGCCCGCGCCAGGCGGCTGGGCGTCGCCACGACGTCCGACGGGGTGGCCGGTCTCCTGGCGATGCCCGAGTTCGAACAGGCCGGCATCGTGCTCGACGCGACGAGCGCGAACGCGCACCGGGCGAACGCGGCGGCGCTGGCCCCCTACGGCCGGCGGCTGATCGACCTCACCCCGGCGGCCCTCGGGCCGTTCGTCGTGCCGGCGGTCAACCTCGACGAGCACCTGAGCGCCCCCAACGTCAACATGACGACCTGCGGCGGGCAGGCCACCGTCCCGATCGTCGCGGCGGTCTCCCGGGTCACCCCGGTGGCCTACGCGGAGATCGTCGCCACGGTGGCGTCGAAATCGGCCGGGCCCGGCACCCGCGCCAACATCGACGAGTTCACCGAGACGACGGCGCACGCGCTGGAGTCGGTGGGCGGCGCGCGGCGCGGCAAGGCCATCATCATCCTGAATCCGGCCGAGCCGCCGCTCATCATGCGGGACACCGTGCTCTGCCTGGTCGGCGACGTCGACCGGGAGGCGGTCACCGAATCGATCCACCGGATGATCGCGGACGTCGCCGCCTATGTGCCCGGCTACCGCCTGAAGCAGGACGTGCAGTTCACTCCCGTGGACCCGGCCGAGATGCGCATTCTCCTGCCGGACGACACGGTCGACGTCCGCTGGAAGGTGAGCGTGTTCCTCGAGGTGGAGGGCGCCGCCCACTACCTGCCGGCCTACGCCGGCAACCTGGACATCATGACGTCGGCGGCCGTACGGGTCGCCGAGCGCATCGCCGGATCCGAGGTGACGGCATGAGCGGGCCGAACATCTATCTGCAGGACGTCACCCTGCGGGACGGCATGCACGCCATCCGGCACCGGGTCGACCCGGAGCGGGTCGGCGCCATCGTGGCCGCTCTCGACAAGGCGGGCGTCCGGGCGATCGAGGTCACCCACGGTGACGGGCTGGCCGGCTCCAGTCTGACGTACGGCCCCGGCAGCCACACGAACTGGGAGTGGATCGAGGCGGCGGTCACCAACGCCTCGCAGGCGACCATCACCACGCTGCTGCTGCCGGGCGTGGGCACGATCGCCGAGCTGCGCCGCGCGCACGCGATGGGGGTCGGCTCGGTCCGCGTCGCGACGCACTGCACCGAGGCGGACGTCGCCGCCCAGCACATCGCCGCGGCGCGCGAGCTCGGCATGGACGTCTCCGGCTTCCTGATGATGAGCCACATGGCCGAGCCGGCCGAGCTGGCCGCCCAGGCCAAGCTGATGGAGTCGTACGGGGCGCACTGTGTCTACGTCACCGACTCGGGCGGCCGGCTGACCACCGACCGCGTGCGCGAGCGGGTCCGTGCCTACCGCGACGTCCTCAGCCCGGACACCCAGATCGGCATCCACGCGCACGAGAACCTCTCGCTGTCGGTCGCCAACTCGTTCGCCGCGGTCGAGGAGGGCGCCTACCGCGTCGACGCGTCGCTCGCCGGCCAGGGAGCCGGCGCCGGCAACTGCCCGATCGAGCCGTTCGTCGCGGTCGCGCTGCTGCTGGGCTGGGATCTCGACTGCGACCTGCTCGCGCTGGAGGACGCGGCCGAGGACCTGGTCCGGCCGTTGCAGGACCGTCCGGTCCGGGTCGACCGCGAGACGCTCACGCTCGGCTTCGCGGGCGTGTACTCCAGTTTCCTCCGGCACGCCGAGATAGCCGCCGAGACCTACGGCGTGGACGCCCGCAGCATCCTGATCGAGGCGGGCCGGCGAAAGCTGGTCGGCGGCCAGGAGGACATGCTCGTCGACATCGCCCTGGCGATACAGCCCAAGTAAGCCCGCGACAACGGGCGGATGCCCGCAGGGCGGGTTCGTCGCCGCGCCGCCTCCGCTCTTCCTTATCCCCTGTGTCGTGCCCCCACATGCTGCTTTTCGTGTGCCCGAGGAGGCCATGGTGCCCACCAACGACATCCCGGTGTTCGACGCCGACAACCACCTGTACGAGACCAAGGACGCGCTGACGAAGTTTCTCCCGGCCCGCTACAAGGGCGCCGTCGACTACGTCGACGTCCACGGCCGGACGAAGATCGTGGTCCGGGGGCAGATCAGCGACTACATCCCGAACCCGACCTTCGACGTGGTCGCCCGCCCGGGCGCGCAGGAGGACTACTACCGGCACGGCAACCCCGAGGGCAAGTCCTACCGGGAGATCTTCGGCGCGCCGGTGCGCTGCATCGACGCCTGGCGGGAGCCGGCCGCCCGGCTGAAACTCATGGACGAGCAGGGCCTGGACCGCACCCTGATGTTCCCGACGCTGGCCAGCCTCATCGAGGAGCGGATGCGGGACGACCCGGACCTGGTCCATGCCGTCATCCACTCGCTCAACGAGTGGCTGTACGAGACCTGGCAGTTCAACTACGAGGGCCTCGACCGCATCTTCACCACCCCGGTGATCTCCCTGCCGATCGTGGAGAAGGCGATCGAGGAACTGGAGTGGGTGCTGGAGCGGGGTGCCCGGGTGATCCTCATCCGCCCGGCGCCGGTGCCCGGCCTGCGCGGCGCGCGCTCGTTCGGGCTGCCGGAGTTCGACCCGTTCTGGGAGCGGGTGCAGGAGGCCGACATCCTGGTCACGCTGCACTCGTCGGACAGCGGCTACGACCGGTACTACAGCGACTGGACGGGCACCAGCTCCGAGATGCTGCCGTTCAAGCCCAGCGCGTTCCGGATGCTGCAGGCCTGGCGCCCGGTGGAGGACGCGGTGGCGGCGCTGGTCTGCCACGGCGCGCTGTCCCGGTTCCCCCGGCTGAAGATCGCCGTGGTCGAGAACGGCAGCAGCTGGGTCGCACCGCTGCTGCTGTCCATCAGGGACCTCTACAAGAAGCTGCCGCAGGACTTCGCGGAGGACCCGATCGAGGTCATCAAGCGGAACATCAACATCAGCCCGTTCTGGGAGGAGGACCTGGGCGCGCTCGCCGAGCTCATCGGGGAGGACCGGGTGCTGTTCGGCTCCGACTACCCGCATCCCGAGGGGCTTGCGAGCCCGCTGACCTACCTCGACGAGCTCAAGCACCTGCCCGAGGCGACCACCCGCAAGATCATGGGCGGCAACCTCGCCCGGCTGATGAACATCTCGGTCCCGGCCTAGCCGGACCGGCTCCCCGGGGACGGATCACGGACCCGTCCCCGGGACACCTCGCAGGGCGGCGCGCCCACCGGGGTGGGAGCGCCGCCCTGCGAGGACGCCGCCCGAGCGGACCCGGGCTCAGGGCGTGTGGGTGTGACCGGGTCCGGTCAGCGGGCGCGGCGTGCGCTGAACGCCGCGGCGCTGTGGGTCGGTCGCGAGCTGGACCGCTTCGCGGGTGACGGGCCGGCCTCGTGCTCGGGTGAGCTGGTACGAGCCGTGACCGCGGGCGATCGGGACGCCGTGGACCGCCCGGCGCGGCGGCCGTGGTCGGCGGCGCGGCCGCCGTGGTTGCCGGCGGGGCGGCGTCCACGCCGTCTGCCCGTTCGAGGCGTCGGCTCGGTGCCGCGGTCTTCACCGACCGGCCGGCGCTGGGCTGGAGTGCTCCTGGTCTCCGCCTGTGCCGCGACCACGGGGCTGCTGAGCGACCGGGCGCCGGGGGCGAGCGTGGCGAGTATCGGGTGAGCGGCGGAGGCGACCCGGGTGGTCGTCGGCCTGATGCCGGCGGCGCGGGCCAGTTGCGTGACCTCACGGATCTGCTCCGTGGTCGCCAGGGTGATGACGGTGCCACTGTTGCCGGCACGCGCGGTGCGCCCGGAACGGTGCAGGTATGCCTTGTGGTCGGCCGGTGGATCGGCGTGGATCACGAGTGCCACGTTGTCGACATGGATGCCGCGGGCGGCGATGTCCGTGGCGACCAGCGCCGAGGCCCGGCCGGTGTGGAAGTCGTCGAGGTTGCGGGTACGGGCGTTCTGGCTGAGGTTGCCGTGCAGCTCGACCGCGCGCACGCCGGCGCGGTTGAGCTGGCGGGCCAGAGCCTTGGCGCCGTGCTTCGTGCGGGTGAACACGACCGCGCGGCCCGGGGCGCTGGACAGGTCGACGAGCACGGGAAGCCGGCTGTCCCGCTCGACGTGCAGCAGATGGTGCGCCATCGTGCCCACCGGGGACTGGGCGGAGTCGGCCTCGTGTACCGCGGGCCTGCTGAGGTACTGGCGCACCAGGGTGTCGATGGCCTTGTCCAGGGTCGCCGAGAACAGCATGCGCTGCCCACCGGCCGCGGTCTGGCCGATCAGCCGGCGCACCGCGGGCAGGAACCCCAGATCGGCCATGTGGTCGGCCTCGTCCAACACGACGATCTTCACCTGGGCCAGCGAGCAGCGCCCCTGCGCGAGGAGATCCTCCAGCCGGCCGGGGCAGGCCACGACGATGTCGACACCCCGCCGGATCGCGGCCACCTGCGGTTCCTGACCGACGCCGCCGAACACGGTGCACGAGGTGAGGCCGGCCGCGGCGGCCAGCGGTCGCAGCGCCGTGTCGATCTGCGCGGCGAGCTCGCGGGTGGGCGCCAGAACCAGCGCGCGCGGAGCCCCGGCCCGGGCCCGGGGCCCGCCGGACAGCCGCGCGACCACGGGCAGGAGGAACGCGAGCGTCTTGCCGGACCCCGTGCGGCCGCGGCCGAGGACGTCACGTCCGGCGAGCGCGTCCGGCAGCGTCGCCCGCTGGATGGGGGTGGGGGTCTCGATGGTGAGACGGGTGAGAACATCGGTCAGGCGCGCAGGCACGCCAAGATCGGTGAACGAAGACAAGAAGAATCTCTATCTGTGCGGGTGTCCCGCCGACAACCGGGGATCCGAGGATCTCGGCCGGTTACGCGCGGAGCGGAGGCCCGATGCTGAGAAGCGGGTGCTACGACGCGCGGACAACTCGCGGCAGGAGCTCGACGAGCTGATGGAGCCAGCATAGCCGGTCCGTGCGCCGCATCGGTGCTCACCAGTGCGGTGAGGTCGTCGGCGGGCAACGGGCCGTCGCTGGTGGCCGCGCCAGCGGTGGGCCCCACCCAGGGTGCGTCGCACCCAACAAAGCCCTACTGGGTGGCGGCGGCCGTCGACCCGCTCAGCGCGGCGCAGATGCCGCCGTCCACGAGGATGTCGACGCCGGTCACGAAGCGGGCGCTGTCGGACAGCAGGAAGGCGACGACGTCGGCGACGTCCTGCGCCTGCCCGATGCGGCCGAGCGGAGTCTGGTCCACCAGGGTCTGCATGATCGTGTGGGTCTCGGCCTCCTGCCGGCCCTGCGGAGTGTCGATGATCCCCGGGGAGAGGGAGCAGACGCGCCCGCCGAGCGGACCGACCCGCACCGCCTCCTGGCGGGCGAAGCGCTGCACCCCGCGCTTGGCCCACGAGTAGGCCATGCCGGGGTCCTCGACGACGGGCCCGAGGGCCTCGTGCAGGCGGTCGAGGAAGTTCTCGTCGAGCGGGTCGTCCAGCACGGCGTCGGCGGCCGGGTCGGCCTCGCTGATCTGCAGGTACGGCGCCATGGAGGCGAAGCACACCAGCGCCGTCCCGGCGGTGGTGAGCGGGCGCAGGGCCGCCGCGAGCAGCGCCGTCCCGACGAGGTCGACGGCGAAGATGCGGCGCCAGTCGGCCATGGTCGGTGAGATGCCCGCGGCGTGCGCGACGGCGCGCAGCGTGCCGAGCTCGCCGGCCCGTGCCGCGAGCCGGTCCAGTCCCTCCCGGTCGGTGACGTCGAGGACGAACGCCTCGACGGTGGTCGTGCTCGCCGGCCACCGCTTCGCCAGCGCCGTCACCGACTCGTCCCGGTCGACGAGCAGCAACGCGTCGACCGTGCCGTCGAGGCGCTGCGCGCAGGCCAGGCCCATGCCGCGACCGGCACCGGTCACGATGCCCACCGTCCCGGCGGCCCGGGTGCCATTCCTGGTCAAGGCTTCTCCACTCCCTTGTGCGAGGTGACCGCTCGAAGCGTGGTGCGAGGACCGCCGACGGCGGGGCGCCGGCCGGGTGCTCCCGGACCGGGCCCGCGCACGTCGGCGGGCGGCCTACACGCTGAGCGTGCGGATCGGATCGCTGCCGTCCCAGTCCTGCGCGGCCTGGCGGACCAGCGTGGCGATGCCGTCCGTGGCGGCCGTGACCTCCATGATCTCGACGATGGTCGCGGGCCCGGCCGGCGGCTCGACGTAGGCGTAGCGAGCCGCGCCGTCGCCGTCACCGGACCACACGACGGGCCACCCGGCGGCCGCCACGGACCGCATGGTGGCGTCGAAGTCGTCGGTCCACCAGGCCAGCTGGTGGAACCCCTCGTGCCCCGCGTGCAGGAACTCGGTGTAGATGCTCGGGGTGTCGTCCTCCTGGCAGATCAGTTCGACCTGCAGGTCACCGGTGTTGCTGAAGGCGATGGACAGCGGGGCCGAGCAGGACCGGCCCCGGTAGAGGCCGGTCTGCGTCTGTCCGCGCAGGACGTACCAGGGGCCTACTCCCAGCTCCAGCCAGCTGCGCACGGCCTGATCGATGTCGCGGACGATGTAGCCGATCTGGCGGGCGGCGCCGGGCAGGACGGCCGGCCGGGCGGCCACCTCCGAGGTCGGGGTCATCGGTGCTCCTCTGCGTAGACGGACGTGCGGGACGGGCCGTTCCCGGCGCGCCGGGGGGACCGGGCGTGCCGTCTCATGGCTCCAGCACGACCCGGATGGCGCCCGACTTCCGGTCGCTCGCCACCCGGAACGCCTCCTCGGCCTCCTCGAGCGGGAAGCGGTGGGTGATGAGGGTGCGCGCGATCTCGGGGTCCTCGGCGAGCATGGCCGCGGCGTCATCCATCTCGCGGCCGCCGCCGTGGCGGCAGTAGCCGAGGGAGGACAACAGGCGGCCCTCGCGGAGGAAGACACTGAGCCAGTCGACCTCGATGGTGCCCATGTAGACCCCGATGGCGACGACGGTGCCGCCGGGCGCCAGCAGCTCCACCGCGCGGGCGAGGCTGGCCGGGCTTCCCGCCGCCTCGATGATGACGTCGTACTCGCCCTTGGGCGGGCCGCTGGCGCCGAGGCGCTCGGCGGCCTCGATCTGGTGCGGATAGCGCGCCTCGATGGCGATGTCGGTGATGCCCTGCCGGCGGGCGGCGGCGACGGCGAGCAGGCCCAGCGCGCCCGCGCCGACGACGGCGACCCGGGCTCCGGGGGCGGCGCCGGAGATCCGGACGCCGTGCCAGGACACCGACGCCGGCTCGACGATGGAGGCGTCGCGCACGTCGAGGCCGGCCGGCAGCGGGACTAATCGGGCCATGGGCACGCGGAACTGCTCGGCCATGCCGCCGTCGGCACTGAAGCCGAGCGCCCGCTCGCCGTGGGTGGGACAGCGGTTGTAGTTGCCGTTCAGGCACTGCTCGCATTCCATGCAGCCGAAGAGCGCCTCGACGATGTAGGCGCTGCCGTCCGCGCGCACGCCCGCCAGCTCGTGGCCGAGGATGTGGCGGCTGCCCTGGCTGATGTAGATCAGGTCGGAGCTGCAGATGCTCGCCGAGCGGACCTGCAGGACCTCGCCGGTGCCGGGCGGCTCGTCGAGGTCGACGAGCTGCACGCCGCCTTCGGCTGCACGTACGGCTTTCATGGACGCTCCTTCGCGGGTTGCGGGACGGCGGGGCCGGTCGTGCTGCCGGCCAGGGCTGCCGGTGACCCGGAGTGCCCGGCCGGCGTGTCACTGATCCCGAGGTAGGACTGCACCAGCAGGTCCGCGTCGACATCGGCGGTCCGCTGCGCCCAGGCCACCCGGCCGACGGCCATGAAGGCGATGGTGTCGGCGAGCGCGACCACGTCGTGGGCCTTCTCCTCGACCAGCAGGATCGCGGTCCCGGTGGCCCGCAGTTCCTCCAGGGCGGCGTAGACCTCGGCGACGACGAGGGGGGCCAGGCCGAGCGAGGGCTCGTCCACGATCAGGACGGCGGGGGGCTTCACCAGCGCCGGCGCCAGGGCCAGCATCTGCTGCTCGCCGCCGGACAGGGATCCGGCGAGCTGGCCGCGGCGTCGGCCGAGCACCGCGAAACGGCGGTAGGCGGCGTCCCGGTCATCGGCCGACGGGAGCCACAGGGAGAGGTTCTCGTCCACGGTCAGGGCGGGGAAGATGCCGCGGCCCTCGGGGATGAGGAAGGCGCCGTGCCGGACTCTGCGGTGCGGTGGCAGCCCGGTGACGTCCTGGCCGCCGAGCCGCACGGTGCCCTGCGTCACCGGGACGCCGCCGGTGACCACCGCGCAGATCGTCGACTTGCCGGCCCCGTTGGCCCCGATGAGGGCGAGCACCTCGCCCGCCCGCAGCGTCAGGCTGACCCCGTGCAGCACCTCCACGGCGCCGTAGGCGGCGTGCACGTCACGCAGCTCGAGCACGGTCGAGGCACCGTCCGAGGCCTCGGTGTCCGGCGCGCTGACCGGGGTCACGCTGTTCGGGGTGGTGCTGACCGGGGTCGCCGCCGTGGCGGCGGCCTCCCGGCGCAGCGCCCGCTGCTCCCGCCTGCGGCGACGCTCGAACCGCTGCTGCGCGGTGAGCGCGAGGATGCCGTCGGAGTTCTGCGCCAGGTTGATCGCGGCCAGGCCGGAGAGCACCTGCGGCAGGTAGGACGTCTCCGCGACGTGGCTGAGGATCTCGGGGCTGACGGCGGCGCTCAGCCCGGCGATCACGGCCGCGGCCGGGCGGCGCACCCCGAACAGCACGACCGTGGCGAGCCAGAACAGGCCCGTCTCGACCGGATAGTCGAGGTGGGTGATGCGCCCGGACGAACTCGCGAGCAGCACCCCGCCGAAGCCGGCGATGGCCGCGGACAGGGCGAACACCGCGGTCTTCGTGCGGCCCGCCGAGATGCCGATGGTCACCGCGCCCGGCTCCGTGGAGCGCAGCGCGGCCATCGCCCGGCCGGAGCTCGACCGGATCAGGTTGCTGACCAGGAGAAGAGCGAGGCCCAGCACGACCGCCAGGAAAATGATCATTGAGCGGGGGTCGGCGAGGTCCACCGGTCCGAGGGTGGGCGGGCGGAGCACCCAGCCGCCGAAGTCGTTCCGGCTCACGCCGCTGAGCTGGAAGAACAGGTTCTGGCAGAGGTACGCCAGGGCCAGGGTCGCCAGCGCCAGGGGCAGCCCGCCGAGCCGACGGGCGGGCAGCGACACCAGCACGCCCATCGCGGTGGCGACCGCGGTGCCGAGGAGCAGCGCGACCGCGAACGGCCAGTGGTGGCTGACCGCCCAGCCGGCCGTGATGCCGGCGGCGGTCACGAACGCGGCCTGCGCGAGGCTGACCATCCCGCCGACTCCGGTCACGACCGTGAAGGAGAGCAGCACCAGCGACAGCGCCAGTCCGCGGATGATGAGTGACTGCCAGTACTCGTCCGCCACGAACAGCGCGAAGACGAGGACGGCGACGCTCCACACCGTCCACGCGATGACCTTGCGCCGCTTCGACTCCGTCCCGTAGGACGGCGGCGGCGGGTCGTCGTCGGCGTGCGCGCCGGCCCGCCGGCTGCGGTCCACGGCGAACACGAACAGCAGCCCGAGCAGCAGGATGAACGGCACCGACGTGCTGAACCCGGAGATGTTCTGGGCGAAGTCCGCGTAGCCGACGATGAGGTTCTGCAGGACGCCGATCAGCAGGCCGCCGGCGAGCGCGAGGGGCATCGAACGGAACCGGGCGAACACGACGGCCGGCGTCGAGATCAGCACGACCGTGGTGAACACCGGGGTGTTGAGCGTGAAGATCGGGGCGACCAGCACACCGGCGAGCCCGGCGAGGAAGCTGCCCAGCATCCACGACACGGCGGAGGTCCGGTCGGGATCGATGCCGCGCAGGGCGGCCAGGCTCCGCCGGTCCACCACGGCCCGCATCTGGAGCCCGAGCCGGGTGCGCTGCAGCAGGACCCACAGACCGACGGCCGTGAGCACCGCGGCGCCGAAGACGGCGATCTGGTTGCTGTCCAGCAGCACCCCGCCGAGCGTCCACGTCTTCTTCGGGGTCGGCCCCAGGCCGGGGATCAGGAACAGATCCTCGATGCCGGCGATGTCCAGGTGGAACCACAGGTTCAGCCGGCTGGAGATGAACAGGCAGAGCCCGGGCACCGCGATCAGCAGCCCGATCGGTACCACGATCTTCACGGCCACCGGGGCGTGTGCGAGCCGCCGGTAGACCAGCCTGTCCAGTAACAGGCCCAGCAGCGGCGCGAAGACAAGAATGGAAATGATCGCCGCGGGGACGACCGGCACGCCGGCGGTGACATTGAGTTGTACGAACAGATAGGCGGTGGCGAAGGCGACCGCACCGTGCGCGAAGTTGAAGATGCCCGACGTCTGATAGGTCAAGACCACGCCGGCCGCCAGGATGGCGTAGAGACCGCCGGCGACGGCGCCGCCGACGATGAGATTGAGGAACTCCTCCATTGTGTGGCCCTTCGATGGAGATCCGGTCTGGCGGTCAGCCCAGGTAGGCCGCTCGGACGGCGGGGTGGGCCTGAATCTCGTCCGGTGTGCCCTCGGCCAGGACGGAGCCGAGGTTCAGCACCACGACCCGGTCCGACTGGCCCATGACGAAGCCGACGTCGTGCTCGACGAGGACGACCGCCACGCCGGTCGTCCGCAGGCGCTGGATCTGCTCGCCGAAGAGTTCCGTCTCGTGCGCGGACAGCCCCGACGTCGGCTCGTCGAGCAGCAGCAGCCGGGGCCGGTCGGCGATCGCCCGCGCCAGCTCCACCAGCCGGGCCTGGCCGATCGGCAGCGCACCGGCGGGCTTGTGCCGCAGGTCGGCCAGCCCGCAGGCGGCGAGCACCGACAGCGCGTGCTCCCGCCGCTCGGCCTCGCGCCGCCGCCGCCCGGGCGCGGCGAACAGGTCGGCGAGCAACCCGCCCCCACCGCCGTGCCATTCCATGGCGGTCAGGACGTTGTCCTCCACCGAGAGGCGGCTGTACAGCTGCGCGCGTTGGAAGGTACGACGCACGCCGGAACGCGCGCGACGTTCCGGGAGCTGCCGGGTGACGTCCACTCCGTCGAGGAACACGGCGCCCGACGTGGGCGGCGTCAGGCCCGAGATGATGTCGAACAGGGTGGTCTTGCCGGCGCCGTTCGGGCCGATGAAGCCACAGACCTCGCCGGGGTCCACCCGCAGGGACACATCACTGATGGCGGTAAGACCGCCGTAGCGCTTGGTGACGTGGCGGACCTCCAGTGCCGGTTCCGTGGTCACCCCGGCGACGCTGCTGTCGGTGCTGGTCGCAACCACACCCACTCCTTTCCGCCCCTGCGGGCCCGTTACGGTCCAGGAAGCGGGGGACAGACCGGCCCCCGTGCGGACTGGGACTCCCTCCGCGGGCGGAGGGATGTGGTTCCGCCCTCCGCCCGCTTCGCACGGGTGCCGGTCTAGTTGGTGTAGGGGTTGTTGCAGACGAGCGGGACGGCGAGCGAGTAGTGGCCGTCCTTCAACTGAGTGGAGGCACTGCAGGGCGCGCCGTAGAAATGGTTCTCCGGCCACGTCGTCTGACCACTGAAGATGCCGTCACCGTAGTGATAGTCCGGGCTGTTCATTGTGCTCAGGAACTTGTCGACGGTGAGATCCTTGCCGGTCGCCTTGAGACCGGAGATCAGCATGTCGGCGGAGATCCACCCCATCGCCGAGGTCAGCGACAGCTTGGCGCCCTTGCCGTACTTGTTGATGTCGTCGGTCATCTGGCGCACCGTCGGGTTGCCGGTCTCCTCGAACGGCAGCCACTGGACGGCCGTGTAGGTCTTGTTCAGCGCCTCCAGGCCGGTCAGCCGCGGGTCGTAGCCCACCGAGCTGGTCTGGATGCCCTGGTAGCCGGCGGCGGTCAGCGTCTGGGCCAGCGCGGTCACGTTCACGAAGTCGGTGACGTGGTAGACGAGCGCCGGAGGCTTGCCGTGGTTGGCGGTCATGATCTGCCGGACCAGGCTCGACGGGTCCGAGGGCGGCTGCCCGTACTGCAGGGTGGTGTTGGTCATGACGACGTCCAGCCCGGCCCGTTCCAGGGCGTCCTTGGTGTCGGCGACGCCCTGCTTGGCCGAGGCGTTGTCGACACCGAGCATGACGACGCTCTTGTCCGAGCTCTTGGACAGCAGTTCGACGTACGGGCCGACCTGGATCGAGTTGTACTTGTCCGGCAGCAGGCAGCCGGTGAAGCCGAAGGTGTTCGCCCGGCCGCAGAACCCGCTGTTGATCGACCAGCCGAACGCCGGCACCACGTTCTCGCACAGCGCGTCGACGTAGCCCGCCATCGTGGTCATCACCGGCGCCGCGGCGAAGACCTTCTCGTTCTCGGCCAGCTTCTTCCCGGCGTCGGCGTTCTGCTGGGCGTTCTGCGCGTCGTCGAGCATGCCGCTGTAGTCGATCGTGCGGCCGAACACGCCGCCCGCGGCGTTCTCCCGGGCGAACCGGGCCTGGGCGCCGAGGTCCGTCTCCTGGTAGGTGGAGGTGCCACCGCCGCTGAGGGTGCCGAGCCCGCCGACCTTGATGCTGGTGGGGGTGATCCCCCGGGTCGGGTCGGGCGAGGGGCCGGAGCAGGACAGGGTGCCCGAGACCGGGAGGGTCTTCCAGGTGGCCGGCTGTGTCGCGGAGGAGCGCGAGAGTGTCGCCGTCGTCCCGGTGTCCGTGCCTGGTGCCGTCGCGCTGGTGTCGCCGCCGTCCCCGCCGCTCCCGCAGGCGGCCACCAGGGCGAGCGCCGCCGCCAGCACAGGTAAGAGGCCTTTCCTCGGATTCATTTCTTGGACGACCTTCCTCTGGGTAGTCGCTGCGCGGGCGGCCCGGCCGTCGCGGCGCTTTCCGCGACGACGGCCTCTTCGGCGCAGCCGAAATCCGCGGCGCGCCGGACCGCGCCTGCGGAAGTGAAGTTGAACGAGCGGCTGATACTGCCCGCCGGTCGGTTGGAATCCCGGGGACGCCAAATAGAACGCACTGCGGCGAAGCGTCCCGTGGGGCGACCGTGAATACGGCCGCCGACGGTGTGTGGTGGCTGAAGTGGCCGCGACAGGTCGGCTGCGGTCCAGTACGCGGCAGTTCCACCTGCCGGCGTCAGCCGGCAGGCGAACAATTACTGGACCGCGCCGGCGCGACTGCCTGTCGGTTCGGCCGGAACGTGTGGGAAGGCTTACATTTTCCGATCCGGAAGTCAAGAGGCCGGTGGTTGTGACTCTGGGCGGCCGATCGGTCGCCTTGCGCAGGTGTGTGCGGCCGGTCTCCGCCTGTCGCCCGCCTTGCCGGTTTCTCCCGGAAATGCCGCTTTCGGTTGGTTATTCCGCGCATTCCCGTCCCCAGGCGAGGAGGGGGTACCGGAGGGCTCGCTGCGCGGGACCTGGCGCAGGCCGGTGTGGACGAGTCGGCTGCCCGCCTGTCGCGGGTCCGCGTCCGGGGCCGCGGTCCCCGTCCGGGGAGGGCGGGTCCGGTGGCCTGTGTTCGCGTGCGACGTGTGCGACCGCGTGCCGGTGCGGGGTTGATCGATCGGCGGCCCCGTGGCCCGGTCCGTCCGTCCCGCCCGCGGCCCGTCCGTCGGCAAGGCTTGCTGTTCCACGCCTGGTAGGCGGGCTGGTTGCCATCGGTCGACCGCCTGCGACCGTTCGGAAGGTGCTTGCTGTCCGCCCGGAGAGCGTCTACATTATCGTCAACTTTCCAGACATGATCGTCGATTTTTTTTCAGGATCATGTCAGTTTTGGTGCAACGGGCTCGTCGGCAGGCCGGCGAGGGGCACCGGCCCGACGACCGCGCGCAGCGGCGGCAGACCGGGACCCCGTGAACAGGTGAGCGGTGATGGAGATGCCGAAGGTGAGCGGGTGCCGGCGGGCGCCGACCGAAGCCCGCCCGCACACCCTGGCCCGAGGCGGATGCGGGCGTGGGGTTCGACTACGTCGCCGGACCTGGCACTCGCAGTGCACCAACCCGATGGCCCTGGAGGAGTACCGATGACAGCAGTTCCCCAGCCGAAGCCGGCGGCGGAACCGGTCTGGAGCTCCGGCGCCGACAGTCAGCTCAGGACACAGCGCTGGGACGACGACCTGCCGCGCTCACGCCGCGGGGCCGAGACAAGGGCCCGACTGGTGGAGGCCGCGAAGACCGTCTTTGAGGAGAAGGGCTTCCATGACGCGCGGGTCTCCGACATCGGCGAGCGTGCCGGCCTGACCCACAGCGCCTTCTACCACTACTTCGACTCGAAGGAGGACATCCTCCGGGAGGTGGTCACCGCCATAGATCATGCTCTCAATTCGGGGATGGACGTCATCCTTGATCCTTCTTCCACCGCCACACCGCGGGAGCGCCTCACGAAGGCGATCCGGATCCGTTTCGAGGCACACCGCAAAGAAGCGCGGATCATGAACGTCATCGAGCAGGTGGCGCGGTACAACGAGCCGATCAGCGCCCTCTGGACCGAGCTCTACCAGCGGCACTGCGAGGAGATGGCCGCCTCGATCACGCAGCTCCAGCGGCGCGGCCTGGCGGACGCGACCCTGGACCCGGTCATCGCGACCGACGCACTCGCCACGATGACACTGCGGTTCGCCGAACAGTCACTCATGCAGGACGGCTCCAGATACGACTTCGATGTCGCCGTCGACCAGATCACCAAGATCTTCATCAATGCGCTGCAACTTCGTGACCCCAAGAAGCGCCGCCGGCGCGACGACAGCGGCTAGTACGCCCTGTCCCGGCGCGACCGGCGTCCCGGCTGATCAGCGGACTCCAACCAACGACACCAGCGGGGGACCGTTCCCGCGATCCGATGTCGACACCGCACGCGACTCGGTGTCGAGACCAGATCACCCGCTCTCCCGCACCACCAGACGGCACCCGCCTCGCGTCCCCGGGCGGATACGGACCACAACCCACCCGCGACGTCACGCCCGCACAGGTATCTCCTCGGGCGGCGTCGCCGAGAACCTGACGTGGCGGTCTGACCAGGCGTGAGCGCTGCTCCCGGTGGCGGACAGAACGTCGTCCAGCTCCTGTTGTGAAGAGTGTGGGAGAGGCGGGGCGCGGGATGCGGACTCCACCGTCACGCCTACCACCCACCACCACTTACCGGCGTACTTCCGCTACACCAGGGCGTACTTCTGCCTGCGGGCGAGAGGAGATCACCGTGACCGCGGTGACCGATGTCAGGTCCGAGTCCAGGATGCTTGTGGACGGCGAGCTCGTCGAAGCCGACTCGGGCAAGCGATTCGACAACATCAACCCCGCGACCGAACAGTTATTAGGGCAGGTGGCGGACGCCTCCCCGGCGGAGATGCGGCGGGCGATCGCGGCCGCCCGCCGCGCGTTCGACACCACCGACTGGTCGACGAACCATGCCTTCCGCAAGCGTTGCCTCGAACAGCTGCAGGACGCGCTGGAAAGCGAGCGGGAGGAGCTGCGCGAGGAGCTCATCCTCGAAGTCGGCTGCCCACGGATGGTGACCGGCGGTCCACAGCTTGATGATCCTTTGGAGAGCGCGCTTCGTTACCCGGCGAAGCTGATCGACGAGTTCCCCTGGGAGTCGGATCTCCCGGACGGCATGGCGATGGGCGTGCTCAACCGGCGGCGGGTCCGGAAGGAGCCGGCCGGTGTGGTCGGCGCCATCGTGCCGTGGAACTTCCCCTTCGAGGTGGCGCTCAACAAGCTCGGCCAGATCCTCGCCACCGGGAACACGGTGGTGCTCAAGCCCGCTCCGGACACCCCGTGGAACGCCACCCGCATCGGTCGGCTGGTGGCCGAGCGTACGGACATCCCGCCCGGCGTGGTCAATGTCGTCACCTCCTCGGACCACCTGGTGGGGGAGGAGCTGACGCTCTCTCCGCAGGTCGACCTCATCTCCTTCACCGGATCGACCACCGTCGGGCAGCGCATCATGGCGAAGGGCGCCGCGACGATGAAGCGGGTGTTCCTCGAGCTCGGCGGCAAGTCCGCGACGATCGTCCTCGACGACGCGGATCTCCCGAGCGCGCTCATGGCCGGCCTGGGGGTGTGTTACCACGCCGGTCAGGGCTGCGCCGTCCAGACCCGGATGCTGTTGCCGCGGTCGCGCTATGCCGAGGGCGTCGAGGTGCTGAAGGCCGCCTTCGCGGCAGTGCCCTACGGCGATCCGCAGCGCCCGGACGTGATGATGGGCCCGCTGATCTCGGCCAAGCAGCGGGCTCGCGTGCTCGGCTACATCGAGAAGGGGGTGGCGGAGGGCGCCACGCTCGCGCTCGGTGGCGGTCGGCCCGAGCACCTGCCCACCGGCTGGTACGTCGAGCCCACCTTGTTCACCGATGTGGACAACTCGATGACGATCGCCCGGGAAGAGATCTTCGGGCCGGTTCTCGTGGTGATCCCGTTCGACGATGACGACGATGCCGTCCGGATCGCCAACGAGAGTGTGTACGGACTCAGCGGCGGTGTCTTCTCCGGATCCCTGGAACGGTCACTCGCTGTGGCCCGCCGGGTGCGCACCGGGGGAATGTGCGTCAACGGCGGCACGCCCTACGGCGCCGACCTGCCCTTCGGGGGCTACAAGCACAGCGGGATCGGCCGGCAGAACGGCACGCTGGGATTCGAGCAGTACCTGGAGACCAAGTCCCTCGCCTGGCCGAAGGCCTAGTCGCGGCCCGCGGATCCCGCAGGTGCCGGTGCTGCTGGTGGAGTCATGACGCCGGCACCACCGGCACCCACCGGCGGCGACGGTAACCGCCGCACTCTCCTTTCCCGCTTCGGTACGCGACCTGCGGCCCACCGGCACGCTCGGCAGGGCCGGAACCGCACGGTCCGCCGCCGGCGGCGTGCCCGGACGGACACCGTGACGACGACCCCCGCGGATGACGTCGAGGCGCGAGGCATTCATGAAAGCCGTACGTCCCAGTGAAGGGGTAACCGTGTCACTCGCCAGCCATTTAGGTGACGTCTACTATGACCCTTACGACTTCCAGATCGACGCCGACCCCTACCCGGTGTGGCGGCGGATGCGCGACGAGGCGCCGCTCTACTACAACGAGAAGCACGACTTCTACGCGCTGAGCCGCTTCGAGGACGTCGAGCGCGCCCTGAGCGAATGGGGTACCTTCCTGTCCGGGCGGGGCACCCTCCTGGAGATCATCAAGGCGAACGTCCCCATACCACCCGGGAACATCCTCTTCGAGGATCCTCCCGTGCACCACGCCCACCGCGGTGTCATGGCCCGTGTGTTCACGCCGAAGAAGATGAACGCCCTCGAGTCGAAGGTCCGTGAATTCTGCGGGCGTTCCCTCGACCCGTTTGTCGGCACCGCTGGCTTCGATTTCATCGGAGACCTCGGTACGCACATGGCGATGCGCACGATCGGCTATCTCCTGGGTATTCCGGAGGAGGACCAGGAGGCGATCAGAAGCCTCTTCGACGACAATCTTCGTATCGAGGACCCGGATAATCCGAGGCCACCGGACATCGGCATCGACGGCGCGTTCGTCGACTACATCGAATGGCGGGCGGAACATCCTTCGGACGATCTCATGACGGAACTCATGAATGCGGAGTTCGAGGACGAGACCGGGACCGTCCGCACGCTGACCCGCGATGAGGTGATCGCCTACATCAACCTGCTGGCCGGTGCCGGGAACGAGACGACGGCACGGCTCGTCGGTTGGGTCGGGAAGCTCCTCGGTGAACACGCGGACCAGCGCCGCGAACTCGCCGCGGATCGATCGCTGATTCCCAACGCGGTGGAGGAGGTGCTGCGGTACGAAGCGCCCTCCCCGGTACAGGCACGGTACATCGAGCGCGAGGTGGAACTGCACGGCCGGACGATACCCGCGGGCAGTGTCGTTCTTCTTCTGAACGGCTCCGCCAACCGGGACGAGCGCCGTTTCCCCGATCCTGACCGTTTCGACATTCACCGCTCCGTGGGTCGCCATCTCGGCTTCGGCTACGGCATCCACCACTGCCTCGGTGCCGCACTGGCCCGCCTCGAGGGCCGGGTGGCGCTGGACGAGGTGCTCCAGCGCTTTCCCGACTGGGAGGTCGACTGGGACAACGCGGTCCAGGCTCGCACCTCGACCGTGCGGGGCTGGGAGAAGATGCCCGTCCGCATCGGCTGACCGACCGTTTCGGCGTCAGAGTCCTCGTACCGTTTCGCCGCCGCAGCAGGGGAGAGGGAAAAATGCAGCAGTCGGACATGATCCTGATCAGCATTGACGATCATTCGATCGAGCCCCCGGACATGTACAAGCGGCATGTTCCGGCGAAGTGGCTGGACCAGGCGCCGAAGGTCGTGCGCGGTTCGGAAGGCGCGGATCTCTGGGTGTTCCAGGGCCAGGCGACCGCGACGCCGTTCGGCATGGCGGCGACCGTCGGCTGGCCCCGGGAGGAGTGGGGATTCCATCCCGGCTCGATGTCCGAGATGCGGCCGGGCTGCTTCGACGTCCACGAGCGCGTCCGTGACATGAACGTGAACGGCGTGCTGGCCTCGATGTGCTTCCCGACGATGGCCGGCTTCAACGCCCGGACCTTCAGTGAGGCCGCCGACAAGCAGATTTCCTACATCATGCTCCAGGCGTACAACGACTGGCACATCGACGAGTGGTGCGCCACCTACCCCGGCCGGTTCATCCCGCTGGGAATCGTCCCCATGTGGGACGTCGACCTGGCGGTCGCGGAGGTCCGGAGAATCGCTCGGAAGGGGTGCCGCGCGATCAGTTTCCTGGAGGCGCCGCACGGGCAGGGCTGGCCGAGCTTCCTGTCGGGCTACTGGGATCCGATGCTGAAGGCGATCGTCGACGAGGACATGGTGCTCTGCCTGCACATCGGCGGCGCCTGGGACATCGTGAAGCTGGCTCCCGAGGCACCAGTCGACCATTCCATCGTGATACCGTCGCAGCTGACGATGCTCACCGCGCAGGACCTGCTGTTCGGTCCCACGCTGCGCCGGTTCCCGAAGCTGCGGGTCGCTCTCTCCGAGGGTGGCATCGGCTGGATCCCGTTCTATCTCGACCGTATCGACCGGCATTTCCAGAACCAGACGTGGATCGACGGTGACTTCGGCGGGAAGCTTCCCTCCGAGGTCTTCCGCGAGCATTTCCTGGCCTGTTTCATCACCGACCCCGCCGGCCTCAAGATGCGGCACGACATCGGCGTCGACGTGATCGCCTGGGAGTGCGACTACCCGCACACCGACACGACCTGGCCGGAGTCGCCGGAGTTCGTGTGGAACGAGCTGCAGACCGCCGGCGTCCCGGATGCCGAGATTCACCAGATCACCTGGGAGAACAGCGCCCGCTTCTTCAACTGGGATCCTTTCAGTCACGTCCCGAAGGAGCAGGCGACGGTGGGGGCGCTGCGCGCGCAGGCGGCCGACGTGGACGTGACGCGGATGTCGCGCGCGGAATGGCGCCGGCGCAACGAGGCCGCCGGAGTGGGCCGGGTGGAGGCCGACGGGCTCCAGGACGTGGGCGGGGCTCGATGACCGGTGTCATGGAGGGTGTCCGCATCCTCGAGGTCGCCGAGCACACCTTCGTGCCGGCGGCCTCGGCCCTGCTGGCCGACTGGGGCGCGGAGGTCATCAAGATCGAGCATGTCGAGCGCGGCGACGCCATGCGCGGGCTCGCCTCGGCCGGGGTGGCTGCCGTGCCGGCGGACGTCCACGTGCTGCTGGAGCACTCCAACCGCGGGAAGCGCAGCCTGGGCCTCGACCTGACCTCCGCCGAGGGTCGCGATCTGCTCTACCGGCTGGCCGCGACGTCCGACGTGTTCCTCACCAACAAGCTGCCGAAGGTGCGGGCGAAGCTGCGGATCGACGTCGAGTCGATCCGCGAGCACAACCCGCGCATCATCTACGTGCGCGGCACCGGCCAGGGCGAGCGTGGCCCCGACGCCGACCGGGGGTCCTACGACTCGCTCGCGTTCTGGGCCCGCGCCGGGATCGCGTCGGGCCTGACCCGTCCGGAGTACGGGCACGTGCCGAGCCCGCCGGCCCCGGGCTTCGGGGACTCGATCGGCGCGATGACGATCGCCGGCGGCATCATGGGCGCTCTGTTCCACCGGGAGCGGACCGGTGTCGCCAGCATCGTGGACGTGTCCCTGCTCGGCACCGGCCTGTGGGCCATGGGCCAGGCGCTCGGGCTCTCGCTGGTGCTGAACATGCCGTGGGAGCCGCTGCCGCTGAACGCGATGGCCAACCCGCTCGTCGGCAACTACCTCACCAAGGACGGGCGCTGGCTGGCGTTCTCCTGCCTGCAGGCGGGCCGGTACTGGCCGCCGATGTGCGAGGTGATCGGGCGCCCGGAGCTGGCGGTCGACCCCCGGTTCGCCGACCACACGGCGCTGCGGGACAACAGCACCGAGGCGATCGCCCTGCTGCGCGAGGCCTTCGCGGAGCGCACGCTCGAGGAGTGGCGGTCGCGGCTGGCCGACTTCGTCGGCCAGTGGGCGGTCGTGCAGGACACGCAGGAGGTCGCGGTCGACCCCCAGTCCGTCGCGAACGGCTACATCCAGGACCTCGAGACGGCGGCCGGCGTGCCGTTCCAGCTGGCCGCCGCGCCGGTGCAGTTCGACGAGCGGCCGCCGGCCACCCGCCGGGCGCCGCAGTTCAACGAGCACGGTGACGAGATCCTCGCGGAGCTCGGACTCGACTGGGACACGGTCGTGGACCTCAAGGTCCGCGGCGTCGTCGCGTAGCGACCACCCGGGCCGTCCGCACACCAACCATCCGACTCGACAGGTAGGAGAAAGTGACATGACCTTGTTCGACGCCTTCCGGTACGACGGGAAGCGGGTCCTCGTCGTCGGCGGGGCGACCGGCATGGGTGCGGCCGCCGCCGAGTTGGCGCAGAGCGCCGGCGCCGAGGTCGTGGTCATGGACTACGCCGAGGTCACGCTGCCCGGCGCCAAGGCCATCCACGTCAATCTCGCGGACGCGGCGTCGATCGACGCGGCCGTCGAGCAGTGCGGCGGGCCGGTGCACGCGCTGTTCTCCGCCGCCGGTGTCGCCGACGGCACGCCCGGCATCGAGCGGATCAACTTCATCGGCCACCGGTATCTGATCGACCGACTGCTGGCCGGGGGCCTGCTGCCCCGGGGTTCGGCCATCGGCTTCATCTCGTCGGCGGCCGGCCTCGGCTGGGAGGGCAACCTCCCGCTGCTCAAGGAGTTCCTCGACATCACCGACTTCGACGCGGCGACGCTGTGGGTCCACGAGCATGGCAAGGCCGACTACATGTGGAGCAAGCAGGCGGTCTGCGCCTACGTGGCTCGGGAGTCGTTCGCGCTGCAGAAGCAGGGCATCCGCGTCAACGCCATCTGCCCCGGCCCGACCGACACGCCCCTGGCCCAGGCCAACAAGGAGATGTGGCTCGGCTTCGGCGCCGACTACCGGGCCGAGGTCGGCATCGAGGCGGCGACGCCGCTGGAGCAGGCCTACCCGCTGCTGTTCCTCTGCAGCGACGCCGCCGCGGCCGTCAGCGGGATCACCGTCATCACCGACGCGGGCTACTGCAGCTCCGGCATCACGGGGAGCTACCCGGCCGCGGCGGAGAACGTGCGCTTCTTCTTCGGCCGGTAGGACCTGCCGGCCGGATCGGTGGGTTCGGCCGGTCCGTACGGACCGGCCTGCGGCCGACCCGGCCCCGCCGGTGCCGCCAGCGACCTGGAGGAAAACCCGACATGCTGTTGGAACTGAGCTCCGACCAGGAGATCTTTCGGGATACCACCGCGAGATTCCTGACCAGTCGGGTGCCGATCAGCGAGGTCCGGAGTCTCCGGAACCACCCCGCCGGCTTCGAGCCCGACTACTGGCGCGAGGGCGCCGAGCTCGGGTGGACGTCGCTGCTGGTCAGCGAGGAACACGGCGGAGGCTCGGTCAGCGGCGGGGGGCTGGTGGACCTCACCACGATCGCCCATGAGTTCGGCGTGCACGCCGCGCCGGGACCGCTGGTCCCGACCAACGTGGTCGCCGGGACGCTGAGCACCTTCGGTGGCGAGGCGCACCGTCCCGTCCTCGAGTCGCTGCTGGCCGGCACATCGGTCGCGGCGTGGTGCTTCGGCCCGGCCGTCGACACCGACGGCCGCGGCCCCGCGGGCCCGCGCTGCCGGATCGCCGACGGCGAGGTCGTCCTCGACGGCGTCCAGCGTCCCGTCGAGGCGGCGGGCCAGGCGCACCACATCCTGGTCACGGCCCGGGCCGAGGGTGGGCTCACGCAGATCCTCGTCCCGACCGACACCGCCGGGGTGTCGATCGAGCCGATGCGCACGGCGGACCTGACCCGCCGTTTCGCGGCGGTGACGTTCGACGGCGTCCGGCTCCCGGTCGAGGCCCTCGTGGGAGAGCCGGGCGACGCCGACGAGCTCCTCGAGTACCAGCTCCAGCTCGCCGTGGTGATAGGCAACGCCGAGGCGGTGGGCGCCCTGCAGACCGCCTTCGACATGACGCTGCAATGGGCGTTCGACCGTTACTCGTTCGGGCGCCCGCTGGCCTCCTACCAGGAGCTCAAGCACCGGTTCGCGGACCAGAAGACGTGGCTGGAAGCCTGCCACGCCGTCAACGACGCCGCCGCGGCGGCAGTCGACGACCGGTCGGCCGACGCGAAGGAGCTGGTCAGCGCCGCCAAGGCGTTCATCGGTGACTACGGTTCCGAGCTGGTCCAGGACTGCGTGCAGATCCACGGTGGGATCGGCGTGACCTTCGAGCACGACCTGCATCTCTACCTGCGCCGGGTCACCGTGAACCGGGCCCTGTACGGCACGCCGGCCGACCATCGCCAACGCATCAGCACCGTGCTCGAGAACCGGAAGGAGCGGGTATGACCGACGCCATCGAGGACGTCGAGAGTTTCCGGCTGCGTGCCCGCACCTGGATCCGCGCGAACCTCCGCCCGCTGGAGCCGCACGAGACACTCGCGCCCACCCTCGCGCTACCGGTCCAGACCGAGGAGGAGGAACTCGCCGCGCTCGCCCGGGAGCGTGAGCTCCAGCGCATGATCTTCGACGCCGGCCTCGCCGGGATCGGCTTCCCCCGGGAGTATGGCGGGCAGGGCCTGACGACGGACCATCAGCGCGCGTTCAACGCCGAGATCGTGGGTTACGAATACCCGGCGCGGCTGCAGGCGCCGACGTTCTCGCCCTGCGGTGCCGTGCTGCTGGACTTCGGCACCGAGGAGCAGAAGCGCCGGCACATCCCCGCCATTCTCAAAGGCGAGGAGATCTGGATGCAGCTGCTGTCCGAGCCCAGCGGCGGGTCGGACGTCGCGGCCGCCCTCACCAGCGCCGTCCGCGACGGCGACGACTGGATCCTGAACGGCTCGAAGGTCTGGACGACCGGCGCCTCGACCGCCGACTGGGGCCTGTGTCTGGCCCGGACGAACTGGGACGTCCCGAAGCACCGCGGCCTGACCGTGTTCATCCTGCCGATCCACCAGCCGGGCATCGAGGTGCACCGCATCGAGATGCTGAACGGCTCGACCGAGTTCTGCCAGGAGTTCCTGACCGACGTCCGGGTCCCCGACAGCGACCGCATCGGTGACGTCGACGGCGGCTGGACGGTGGGCACCCGCTGGATGTTCCACGAGCGGATGCTCTTCAACTCGCCGTTCGTCAGCATCCCGGTGGGAACCTCGCCCGGCGAGGTCGGTGCCGCCTCCATCGTCAACGTCGCCCGGGACACCGGACGATTCGACGATCGCTGCGTCCGGGACCTCCTCGGCGAGGCCCACATGCTCGAGCTCGTCGGCCAGACACTCCGGCGCCGGATCGGCCGCGGTGTCGCCGCGGGCCGGATATCCGAACAGTCCGCCGCGATCACCCGCCTGTTCGCGGGTGTCTCCTCCGCGCGGAAGGCCACCATCGCGTTCGAGATCGCGGGCCCCGCGGGGGCGGCCTGGACGGCGGACGACGGCGCGGCTGCGAACTGCGGCGATGACTTCCTGATGCGGCAGACGTCCTGCATCGGCGGCGGCACCACGGAGATGGCCCGTAACGTGATCAGTGAGCGGGTGCTTGGCATGCCCCGCGAGCGCACACCCGACCGTGACCGACCCTTCCGAGACGTACCACGGAGCGCATCGAACCGCGCCTGACTGGAAAACTCAACGTAACGTGGGCAGGCTCGCGCCCACCAGGGCACTTGGCCGCTGGCGCGTGGGAAGGCGGCGGTTCGGGTGTGGCTGTCAGTCGGCCCTTCTGTAGGCGAGCGGTACGCGGGTGCGTGCCCGGGCTCGCGCGGCCCTGGTGCGCGGCCGTCAGGCCGCGGGGGCCGGGGGGTCAGGCCGCGGCGAGCATCGAGGCGGCCTCCTCGGGCGAGACCCCGAGATTCTTCATCTGCCGGGCCAGCACGCGCTTGCGCCTTTCTGGGTCCTGCTGGGGGGTGTGGTAGTCGGCGCCGAGCTCCCGGAACGGCACCTGGTCGTGCACCATCCGCCAGATGATCTCGAGGATGGAGCGGCTGGTGGCGACGAGGGCCTTCAGCCCGCCGCGGCGGGCGCGTAACCGCCGGTGGCGTACCCCGAGGAAGGTGTTGGTGCGCCCGGCGGAGACCGCGGCCGTGCCGAGCGTGCGGCGCACGTAGCGGTTACCGCGTCCGGTCCGGCCCATCCGCAGGGATGCTCCGGTCTGGATCGTGCGCGAGGTCAGCTTCGCCCACGACGCCAGGTGCCCCGAGGCCGCGAACGGGCTCATGTCCGTCCCGATCTCCGCGAGGATCAGCTGCGCGGAGTCCCTGCCGATCCCGGGGATCGCGTCGAGCAGGTCGACGAGGTCCGCTGCCGTCCGCGGCACGGGTGGCCCGTCGGCGGGTGGGGG
>NZ_UBIZ01000328.1:0-75887 GCF_900465275.1 Parafrankia sp. Ea1.12
CGGCAGATCCCCGCATGACCCCCCGCCCGCTCCTCGACGGCGCCGCCATCCTCGACGCGCTCCGCGCCGCGCTGGTGCGCTACGTCGTTCTCCCTTCCCCGCAGGCAACCGATGCGGTGGTGCTGTGGATCGCCGCGACCCACGCCCAACCCGCGTGGGCACACGCACCCCGCCTGGTCATTCGCGCGCCGGAAAAGCGGTGCGGGAAATCCCGCCTGCTCGACGTCGTCGAAGCGACCTGTCACAACCCGCTCATCACCGTCAACGCCAGCACCGCGGCTATTTACCGATCGATTGACGACGACCCGCCGACCCTGCTCGTGGACGAAGCCGACACCATTTTCGGCGGGAAATCCGCCGACACCAACGAAGACCTCCGCGGCCTACTCAATGCCGGACACCAGCGCAACCGGCCCGCGCTGCGCTGGGACAACGTCGGCCGCCAACTCGAGCGCTGCCCCACCTTCGCCATGGCCGCACTCGCCGGCATCGGCACCATGCCCGACACCATCGAAGACCGCGCCGTCGTCATCCGCATGCGCCGCCGCATGCCCGGAGAAACCGTCTCCCCCTACCGCCACCGCCGCGACCGACCCACCCTGCGCACCATCGCCGAGAACCTCGCCACCTGGCTACGCCCCGACCTCGATACCCTCGAACGCGCCGAACCCGCCATGCCCGTCGAAGACCGCGCCGCCGACACCTGGGAACCGCTGTTCGCCGTCGCCGACCACGCCGGCGGACCCTGGCCCGACCGCGCACGACGCGCCGTGGACGTCCTGACCGCCGAAGCCGACGAGGGCGAGGAAACCTCCCTGCGCGTCCGGCTCCTACTCGACTGCCGCCGCGCGTTCGGAACCGACGCGGGACTTCCCACCGTCCGGCTGCTGCAACGCCTCAACGGCGACCCCGAAGGGCCCTGGACCGAGCAGGGCCCGGCCGGGCTCACCGGCCGCCGGCTGGCCGTCATGCTCCGCGACTACGGCATCCGCTCCGCCAACATCCGCTTCCCCGACGGCACCCAAGCCAAGGGCTACGACCGCGCCGCGTTCACCGACGCATGGGCCCGCTACTGCCCACCCGAAGAGCTTCCGGAGCAGGTCGCGTCCCATCCGTCCCAAGCGTCCCCGAGCTGGTCAGGGCGGGACGGATACCCGCCCTGGGACGGATCGATCCGTCCCACCACCACCATCCGTCCCAGCCTGACCAGTGTCGGGACGCTTGGGACGGATGGGACGGACACCCCGCCGGCACCCCCAACCGCCCCGGTATGACCGGACGCCCGACCCCGGCGCGCGCCCCGCCTGGTGGCAGAGCAGGCCCGCCGTCCGCCGCCGGTTTCGTGCCCCAGGAGCACCCCATGCCTGCCAACCCGACCAAGGTCCTCCTCACCGTCGAAGAAGCCGCCGAACAGCTCACGATCGGCCGCACCACCCTCTACGGACTCATCCGCACCGGCGCCATCACGTCCGTCCGCATCGGCAAGCTCCGGCGCCTGCGCCCCGCCGACCTGGCGACCTACACCACCCGACTCAGCGACTGATCCGATCCCGGGGCGCGGCGACCGTCTCGCCAAAGTCACCCGCCGCGCCCCGGCCCCTTCACCCCAAGGAGCCACCGACCATGCCCCGCAAGCGCAAGGAAGGAACACGAGCGCCGAACGGCGCCGCATCGATCTACCTCGGAGCTGACGGCCGCTGGCACGGCAGGGTCACGATGGGCGTGCGCGACGACGGGCGCCCCGACCGCCGGCACGTGAACGCCAAGACCGAAGCCGAGGTTCTCCGGAAGATCCGCAATTTGGAGAACGACCGCGACGCCGGCCGTACCAACCGCCCCGGCCGTAAGTCGACGGTGGAATCGTGGTTGTCGCACTGGCTGGAGAACATCGCCGCGCCGACCGTCCGGCCGAAGACCTACGCCGGATACCGGACCGCCGTCCGCCAATACCTCATTCCCGGTCTGGGAGCGCACCGCATTGACCGACTGGAGCCCGAGCACATCGAAAAGCTGTGGGCGAAGTTGCGATCCAGAGGACTCAAGCCCGCGACTGTTCACCAGGCCCACCGGACTCTGCGCACAGCACTGAACGAAGCGTTGAGGCGAGGGCAGATCGTCAGGAATCCGGCCACACTGGCCAAAGCGCCACGGCTGGTCGAAGAGGAGATCGAGCCGTTCACGGTGGACGAGGCGAAGCGAATCCTCGCCGTCGCGGCGGATCGCAGGAACGGAGTCCGCTTCGCACTGGCTCTCGCACTCGGCATCCGCCAGGGGGAGGCTCTCGGCCTCCAGTGGCGTGACCTCGACCTGTCGGCTGGCACCCTGATGGTGCGCCGGGCGATCCAGCGGCACACCTGGCGGCATGGCTGCAAAGTGGCCTGCGGACGGAAGCGCGGCGCCGACTGCCCGATGCGTCACGGTGGCGGTCTGGTCGTGGTGGAAACGAAGTCGCGCTCCGGCCGCCGGACCATCGGCCTTCCGTCGCCGTTGGTGGCCTGGCTCAAGCTGCACCGCCAGAAGCAGCAGGCGGAGCAGGCGACAGCCGCGGATCTGTGGACCGACGGGGGTTGGATCTTCGCTCAGCCCACCGGACGACCCGTCGACCCCCGCGCTGACTACGAGGAATGGCGCGACCTGCTCACCAGCGCCAAGGTCCGCCCGGCGCGGCTCCACGACGCACGCCACACCGCGGCGACCATGCTGCTCGTCCTGAAGGTCCCCACCCGCGCCGTCATGGACGTCATGGGCTGGTCGCAGGCGAGCATGGCCACCCGCTACCAGCACGTGCCCACCGAAGTGCTTACGAGCATCGCCGATCTCATGACCGGCCTGCTCTGGCTCCCGCCCGAGCCGAAACGGGACGAGGGGGACGAGGGGGCGGCCGGGGTACCCGTTCCGGCGCGGTAGGGAGGTACAACGAGACCAGGACTGAGACCAGGGCGGCCGCCGGAACTCCGGCGGCCGTTTCCTTGCCTGGTCAGAGAGTGCCCCTGGCAGGAATCGGACCTGCGGCCTACCGCTTAGGAGGCGGTCGCTCTATCCACTGAGCTACAGGGGCGCTGCGGGGCGATCCCGCACCTGGCCGGTCGGATGCCTGGCGATGGCTCCATGATCGACCGGGCGGGATCACTCAACGCCTCGCAAGCCTACGCATCCAGACACCGGTGTGGGAAGGCGACTCCACCCGGGCCCGCGCACACGCGCGAACCCGGACGGCCGGCGCGTGGATCCCGACGGCCGGTACGGGGCACGGGTGCTCAGCCGAGCTGCTCGGCCATCTCCACGAGCTCCTTGCAGCGGGGGCAGACCGGGAAACGCTTGGGGTCGCGCACCGGTTCGAACTTGTACCCGCACAGCGCCGTCACGCGGCCGCCTTCGATGGAGGCACGGACGATCTCCTCCCTGCGCGCGTAGTGAGAGAGATCATCCCCCTCGTCCGAGCGGGTGTCAGAGGTCTCCGGCGCGATCTGAGTCGTGCTCATACTCTCGAGTGTAGGTACTCGCCGCAGCCGAGCCGCCGGACTGGTGTCCCTGACCGCGGGCCGGCCGTGAGCCGTCCGCGGCGCGGCTGGTGCGGACGTTCACCCTGGCCTAGGCGGGCAACGCCGCGGGCTCGCGCCACGCAGTTCGTCGAGTGAGCGGTAGCCGCGACAAGTTGTACTTGCATCGATACTCTGAGTAGGAGCCAGTCTGGCCAGCGACACGGTGACGGAACGGGCACGGACATACCACACTCCGCCATCAGGACGCAGAGGAATGCGGCTCCTCCTGCCAGGCGTTGCGGCGTACTCTGGTTGCGGACGAAGGAGACCGGTGACTGGACTGATCGACAGTACCGAGATGTACCTCCGGACCCTGTATGAACTACGGGAGGAGGGCATCACCCCGCTGCGCGCGCGCCTGGTCGAGCGCCTTCACGTGAGCGCGCCGGCCGCGAGTGAGTCGACCGCGCGCCTCGCGAACGAGGGCCTCGTCGCGCTCGCCGACGACCGGACCGTGCAGTTCACGGAGAAGGGCCTGGTCAGAGCGACGGCGGTCATGCGGAAGCACCGCTTGGCCGAGTTGCTCCTCACCAAGGTCATTGGCCTGGACTGGGCGCTGGTCCACAACGAGGCCTGCCGCTGGGAGCATGTGATCTCGGACGAGGTCGAGGCCCGGCTGACAGTCCTGCTCGGTGACCCGAAGCGGTGCCCGTTCGGGAACGAGATCCCGGCGCAGCTCGAGACGGCGCAGCCGCCTGGTGTGGCACCGGTGAGCCTGCTCACGTCGGCTGAGCGAAGCAACACCGGGACCAAGTCGGTGACGGTGGCCTGGATCTCGGAGCGCCTCCAGACCGACGAGGAGGCGATGCGCGTCCTGCGGGACGCCGCGATCGTGCCCGGGGCACAGCTCTACCTGAACGCGCGCGGCGACAGGGTGTACATCGCCAAGCCGGACGGCGACAGCGAGGCCGAGATCGACCGCAGCACAGCGGCGCTCGTCTACGTCAATCACTGATCCGGGAAACGACAGCACACACGGCATACAGCACACACGGCGCACAGGGCACGCAGCACCTGTACAGAGCCACAGCACGCAAGCATCTGTACGGATGCGGATCTGACTGTCGGGCCGGGCATAGACGCCCGGCCCTTCGTCTGTCCGAGCGCCACCCGGTGGGCGGGGCAGCTACCCGCCCACCGGCCAACCCCGCCTCGTGCGCGACCCGCACAGCTCGCTCCATCGATTGGGGGGGAGCTACACGGGTCACGCACAAGCCGGGCCGGGGGCGGGGACGGGGCCGGGGCCGGAGCGTCGTCGGGCACCGCGTCCGGGCGCGTCAGGCGCCCGGGCGGACACCGCCCTGGAACGTCGACCACCACACGTTCTCGATCCGTACGACCTCGCCGGTACGCGGCGCGTGGATCATCTGGCCGTTCCCGATGTAGATGCCGACGTGGTAGAGGTCAGCACCGAAGAAGACCAGGTCGCCGGGGATCAGCTCGTCGCGGGTGACCCGCCGGCCAGCCGTCCACTGGTCGCCTGTGTAGTGCGGGATGCTGACGCCGGCCTTTCCCCAGACCCACTGGGTGAGTCCGGAGCAGTCGAAGCTGTCCGGGCCCTCGGCACCCCAGACGTACGGCTTGCCGAGCTGGGCGCGCGCCTCCTGGACGGCGCGGGCCGCGCCGCCGCTGCCGCCGGTCGGGGGTGGCGCGGCCGGCAGGGCGGGTGCCGCGGCGAAGGCGTTGCCGGCCGTCGTGACGAGACCGGCCTCCCGGGTGAGCCGGTCACGTTCCAGGGCGGCCTGGCGGGCCGTCTCGGCGGCGGCCGCGGCCTCGGCGGCCTTGCGGGCCCGCAGCGCGGCGGCCTCGCGTTCCCGGGCCTGGCGTTCCAGCTCCGCCTGCCGGGCGATCAGGCCGTCCAGCAGCCTGCCCTGCTCGCCGGCTGACTCCTCCAGCCCGCGCCGGCGCTCGGCCAGTGAGTCGACGAGCCGTTGCCGGCCGGCGCGGGTCTCGTCGGCGGCCTGCTTCGCCTCGGTCTGGTCGTGGCGGGCCAGCCGCAGGTCGGATTCGGCGGCCCGCTGCCGCCGGGACAGCGCGTCGACGGCGCCGGCGCGGTCGAGCGCGGTGCGGGGATCGCCGGTGAGCAGGATGGAGAGCTGTTCCAGCCCGCCGGAGCGGTAGGCCGACGTCGCCAGGCCGCGGTGCCGGTCGGAAGCGTGCCGGACGGCGACGTCCGCCGTTCGCAGCTGCTGGGCGGCCGTGGCCGCGGCGCGCTCCGCCTCGGCGAGACGGATGCGTTCGGCGTTGTACTGCTCGGCGGCCACGGACATCTTGTGGTTGAGGTCGTCGAGATGGGCCCGGGTCGCGGTGATCTGGGCGGCGATGCTTCCGAGGTCCTCGGCGTGGCCGACCTGTGGCCCTCCGCCGGAGCCGCCGGGGGTGTCGCTGTTGGTGTCGCTGTGGGTGTCGCCGCCGCGGGTGGGCGCGTTCGGCTCCGCGCGGGCCATGCCCGCCCCGATGCCACCGCCCGCGCCGGTCAGCGACGGCCCGGCGGCGAGAACGCCGAGCAGGGTGATGAGGACCGGGCGCATGCCCCGTCCGTCAATGGTCCGGCGCGTTGCCGACCGGTGGGAACCTTTGTCTGTTTCGAGTGCTGGCGTACTTACATTGGCGTTACCTGGCGGGTCCCCGTACGGGGACGAAACGGGCGGAGATACACCCGATCGGGGGATAGTGCAGGCCTCGTGGGACGGGCTACCGGCACTATGGCAGCCCTCCGTCGGAACACTGGTCACGACGCCGCACCGTAACTGTATGCAGTTGTACAGTCACGGAAGCACGCCGAACGACACGGAGAGTCCCGTAACATCCACGCTGAGTCCAAGCTCGAGGAGCATGGGTCGCCCAATTAATCGATTTCACATGTCAGAAACAGGAAAGACACTAGATCGGAACAGATCTTATCGACTCTTCGGCCGAAGGACCGGGACGAGCGCAGCGTGGCCGGGGACCGGGGTAGCGCAGTCCGCGCGGTGCGCGCGGGGGGAATGACAGGAGAGACATGGACGAATTGAGCTCGGGCGATACCGCGTGGGTGCTCGTCAGCGCCGCACTTGTGCTCTTCATGACGCCCGGCCTGGCCTTCTTCTACGGCGGTATGGTCCGCGCGAAGAATGTGCTCGGCATGCTCATGCAGAACTTCTTCTGCATGGGGATGATCACACTGGTGTGGTCGGTCGTCGGTTTCAGTATCGCCTTCGGCGAGGGTAACGGATTCTGGGGCGGTTTCGACTTCTTCGCCCTCCAGGATCTCACTGCGGGTGACGGGGCGATCCCATACGTCGCCTTCGTCGCCTTCCAGATGATGTTCGCGGTCATCACGCCCGCCCTGATCACCGGTTCCACCGCGGACCGGATGAAGTTCAGCTCCTTCGCGATCTTCGTCACGCTGTGGTCGGTCCTGGTCTACTCGCCCATCGCGCACTGGGTGTGGGCGAGCAGCGGCTGGCTGTTCAAGCGCGGCGCGCTCGACTTCGCGGGCGGCACCGTCGTCCACGCGAACGCCGGTATCGCCGCGATCGTGCTGGCGCTGTTCCTCGGCAAGCGGCGCGGCTGGCCTACCGGCGACTTCCGCCCGCACAACGTGCCGTTCGTGCTGCTGGGCACCGGCATCCTGTGGGTGGGCTGGTTCGGGTTCAACGCCGGCTCGGCGCTGGGCGCGAACAAGGTCGCCGCGATCGCGCTGCTCAACACGCAGATCGGTGCGGCCACGGCCATCCTCGGCTGGATCGCGATCGAGCGGCTGCGGGACGGCAAGGCCACCACGCTCGGCGCCGCGTCGGGTGCCGTCGCGGGTCTGGTCGCGATCACCCCGGCCTGTGGGTTCGTCTCGCCGATGGGCTCGATCGCCATCGGCCTGCTGGCGGGTGCGATCTGCGCGCTGGCGACGTCCATCAAGGGCAAGGTCGGCATCGACGACTCGCTCGACGTCGGCGCCGTCCACCTGGTCGGGGGTGTCCTCGGTGCGCTGCTGACCGGCTTCTTCGCCACCCTCGACACCAACGAGATCGGCAAGGACGGTGTGTTCTACGGCGGTCCGTGGAGCGTCGTGGGCGAGCAGGCGCTGGCCATCGGCGCGACGCTGGGCTACTCGGCGGTCGTGACCACCCTGATCGCCCTCGCGCTCAAGTACACGATCGGGCTGAAGGTCTCGGACGAGGACGAGGAGATCGGCCTCGACGAGGCGCTGCACGGTGAGACGGCCTACCGGCTGACGTCCATCGGCGGCAGCGGGTTCACCTCCGCCGTCACCGCGACCAAGGTGCCTGAGGAGGCCAAGGCATGAAGCTCGTGACGGCAGTCATCAAGCCGTTCAAGGTGGACGACGTCAAGACCGCCCTCGAGGGCATCGGCGTCCACGGGCTGACGATCTCCGAGGTACAGGGCTACGGGCGGCAGAAGGGCCACACCGAGGTCTACCGCGGGGCCGAGTACAAGGTCGACTTCGTCCCCAAGATCAAGATCGAGGTGGTGGTGGACGACGAGGCCGTCGACGAGCTCGTCACCGCGATCACGACGTCCGCGCAGACCGGCAAGATCGGCGACGGAAAAGTGTGGGTTGTCCCGGTCGACGCTGTCGTCCGTGTACGGACGGGTGAGCGGGGCTCCGACGCCCTGTAAGCCCGGGAAGAACATTCGGGGGCGCGCCTGTTACGGCGCGCCCCCTTTCTTTTCGGCACTGTGACGCCGCGGCGAACATCTTGCCGTGGAACCGTGAACATCGGGCGAGAAACCGCGACAGACTGCGGGTGCGGGGGATAGGACCCAGTACGACGGGGGTGGCGGGTGAACGACAGGCTCCAGGCCCTGCGGGGCCGGGTGGACGCTTTTCCCGGTGTGACCGGGCCCGCGTTGCGGGAGGCACTGGTCGAGCGCGCCGACGCGGCCCTCGGGGAGCTGTTCGGGGAACCAGGGCCCGGAGTCGCGCTGCTCGCGGTCGGTGGCTACGGGCGAAGTGAGCCCGCCTTCGGCAGCGACCTGGACCTTGTGCTCGTCCACGACGGCCGCCGAGGCGACATCTCCGCCGTCGCCGACGCGATCTGGTACCCGCTGTGGGACGCCGGAGTCGGCCTGGACCACAGCGTCCGCACCGTGGACGAAGCCGTCTCCGTCGCCGACTCCGACCTCAAGGCGGCGCTCGGCCTGCTCGACGCCCGCGTGATCCGTGGTGACGGCGGCCTCGCGGGCACGCTGCTGGAACGGGTCCGGACCCGGTGGCGGGAACGCGCACCGCGCCGCCTGCCCGAGCTCGCCGAGGCGGTCGCGGAGCGCGCGCGCCGGATGGGCGAGCTCGCCTTCCTGCTCGAGCCCGACCTCAAGGAGGCCCGGGGCGGCATGCGGGACGTCCACGCGCTGCACGCCCTCGCCGCGGCCTGGGTCGCCGAGGCGCCGCCGGAGCGCGTCCAGGCCGCCTACCAGGTGCTGCTCGACGCCCGCGGCGAGGTGCGCCGGCTCAGCCACGGCCGCGCGCAGGACCGCCTGCTCCTGCAGGACGGCACGGCGGTGGCCGCGGCACTGGGCTACCCCGACTCCGTCACGCTGTCCCGGGCCATCTCGGACGCCGGCCGCACGATCTCCTGGACGTGGGACACGACCTGGTACCGGGTGGCCGCCGCGCAACGCTCGAAGATCCGTTCCCGGCTGCGCCGGCCGGTCCGACGGCCCCTCGACGAGGGCGTCGTCGAACAGGACGGGGAGATCCAGCTGGCCCGCGACGCCGAACCCGCCACCGACCCCGGGCTGGTGCTCCGGGCGGCCGCGGCCGCGGCACGCGCCGGCGTCCCGTTCGGGCGCTACGCCATCGACCGGCTCGGCCGCGAGGCGCCGGCGATGCCCGAGCCGTGGCCCGAGGCCGCCCGGGACGACCTGGTCAGCCTGCTGGCGACCGGGGACGCCGCGGTGCGGGTGCTGGAGTCCCTCGACCAGGTCGGGCTGCTCGTGCGGCTGATCCCCGAGTGGGCGGCCGTGCGCAGCAAGCCGCAGCGCAACCCCTACCACCGCTACACCGTCGACCGGCACCTGATCGAGGCCGCCGCCCGCGTCGCCGCCCACACCAGGGACGTCGACCGGCCCGACCTGCTGCTGCTCGGCGCGTTGCTGCACGACATCGGCAAGGGGTACCCGGGAGACCACACTGACGCCGGCATCGTCATCGTCCAGACGTTGGCGCCCCGGCTGGGCCTGCCGCCCGAGGACACCGAGGTGCTGGTCGAGATGGTCCGCCATCACCTGCTGCTGACCGAGGCGGCGACCCGGCGGGACATCGACGACGTCGCCACCATCGAGTCGGTGGCGGCCGCAGCTGGCAGCGTGCGCGTACTCACCCTGCTGCACCGGCTTACCGAAGCCGACGCGAAGGCCACCGGCCCGACCGCGTGGAACGCCTGGAAAGCCCGGCTCGTCACCGACCTCGTCGACCGGGCCACCGCCGTGCTCGACGGCAAGGCACCGCCGTGCCCGCCCGCGCTCACCGAACGGCAGACCGCCCTGCTCGCGCTGCCCGACGACCTCACCGTGCAGGTCAACCCGCTCCCCGACGAGGGCATGTTCGAGATCGTGGTCGTCACCGCCGACCGGGTGGGCCTGCTCGCGACCACCGCCGGCGTCCTCGCGCTCAACCGGCTGGACGTCCGCCGCGCCTCCGCGCGGGGCGCCGGCGGCCGCTCGCTGCTACAGGCCGCCGTCGCGTCCGCGCACGGGCACCGCCCGGACCCGAAGCGGCTGCGCGACGACCTGCGCGCGGCCCTGGCGGGCACCCTCGACGTCACCGCCCGCCTGGCCGGCCGGGAACAGGACTACGCCACCACCCGTCGGTGGAACACGCCGGGGGCACCTCAGGTGATTTTCGACGACTCCGGCTCGACGACGGTCATCGAGGTGCGCGCCCCCGACCGTGCCGGGGTGCTGCACCGGATCACCGGCGCGCTGGCCGAGGCCGGTCTGGACGTCCGCACCGCGATCGTCGCGACCCTCGGCCTGGACGTCGTCGACGCCTTCTACGTCGAGGACTCGTCGGCCCCGGTCACAGCTGCCTCCACGGCCAGCACGGCCAGCTCTTCGGCCACCATCTCCACGTCGGCCACCTCTGCGTCTGTCGAGTCTGTGGCCGCGGCGTCCGCCGCCTCCGTGACCGGCCTCGCCATCCCGCGACTTCTGGGTAGCGCGCGGCGGGCCGAGGTGGCGACCGCCGTCATGGCCGCGCTCGACACAGGGGAGCCCGGCTAACCCCCCGCGGGGACGACCGGGGCTGGCCCGCCAGACGGCCTCGGTCGCCCGGCTCGCGCCCCGCTCGCGCCCGGCGAGCGACATGTCCCGTCAAACGCCGGGAGGGGCGGGGTCTGGTTCGCCGCGCGGGACGCTATGCTTGGGACGCACACTCAGGAGGCTTCGCCTAGTCCGGTCTATGGCGCCGCACTGCTAATGCGGTTGGGGGCTTATACCCCCTCCGGGGTTCAAATCCCCGAGCCTCCGCCCCCCGCGGTCGGGCCCGTCCAGCACGGACGGGCCTCTGACCAGGTACTTCTTTTCCGCTCTCTGAAATCCCCGAGCTCTCACCATCGCTGGTGAGGACATGGTGCGGACGTCGCGCTGGACGGGGGATCGCCGCGGCCACCGTCTCCGCCGCCTGCTGCCCCGCCGAGCGCAGCAGATGGACGTACAGGTTCGCGGTGATCGACGACGACGAGTGACCGAGCCGCTTGGAGACCAGGGCCAGGTCGACCCCGGCCGCAAGCTGGATCGACGCCGACGAGTGCCGCAGGTCGTGCAGCCGCCGCGGGGACAATGCGGGGACAACAGGTCCCGGCCGAGCTCGGCCCCGACCTCTTTAGCCCGGCCCGGCGGCAAGCTGCCCGCCCCGGGTTTACCCGGCTAGAGGTAGGGCAGGGGGCGAGCTGGGTGCTGCCTGGCCACTCCCGGAGTTGGCGACTGTGCGGCCGGGAGCGCCCGCCTCGACCGCCGGCCCCGCTGCCCCACCCCGGGACCGGCGGCCTAGCGCGGGAAGCGGCGTGGCGGCGTGGCGGGTGGTCGGCGGCGGGCGGGGCGACGGTCCACGCTGGGACTCCGCCGCCCCAACCGCACGAGCGCCTGCTGCTCGGCGCCCTCGACACCGAAAGACCGAAAGCCCTGGCCTCGCCGCCCTGCTCGGTGACTCTGCTCGGTGACTCGGTGACTCGGTGACTCGGTGAGTTGGGCCTGCGGGTCCCCCGCTGCGCGCCCGAGTGGCGTCGGTCCTGAAGGCCGCCCCAGCTAGCGGCCCCCGGCGGCGTCCGTGACCGCGTCGAGCACCCAGTCGTCCGGCGGACTGCCGCGCAAGCCGTCGGCGGTGGGATAGACCCGGCACTGCAACCCGTAGTCGATCCGGCTCGCCGCCGACGGGTCGACGTCGCGGCCGTCGACCCGCAGCGTCGGCGAGCCCAGGAACCGCAGCGTCCGCGCCCTCTCGGGACCTTCGACCTCGACGAGCCGCACCGGCTCGTGCACGCCCGCACGTGTCAGCAGGTAACCCAGGTGGGCCAGCAACGGCCGGTAGTTCGGGCAGTCCGTGACATAGAGCAGTTCGACAAGCACCGTCACCCTCGCCTCCGTCCGGTCAGAGCGAGTGGCCCACACCAGCGTTGACCGACCTTTCACGCCCGGCAACACTCGACCCGGGCGACGACGCCCGCCGCCGGCACGTGCCGGTCACAAAGCGAGAGGACCGGCTGTGTTCATCAGCACCGACGACCCGCGCGCCGTCGCCGCGGTCGCCGCCGTCCACGCCGGCGACCTGCCCACACTGCGCCAGCTACTCGCCGACCACCCCGAACTTGCCACCGTTCACCTCGGAGACGAGGGGGACCAGGGGATGTCCCGGACCATGCTTCACGTCGCCACCGACTGGCCCGGCCACTACCCGAACGGCCCCGCCACCGTGGCCACCCTGGTCGAGGCGGGCGCCGACGTCGACGCCCGGTTCACCGGGCCCCACACGGAAACCCCGCTGCACTGGGCCGCCAGCAGCGACGACGTCGCCGTCCTCGACGCGCTGCTCGACGCCGGAGCCGACATCGAGGCCGAAGGTGCGGTCATCGGCGGCGGCACCCCGCTCGACGACGCCTGCGCCTTCGGCCAGTGGAAAGCCGCCCGGCGGCTCGTCGAACGCGGCGCCAGCACCACCCTCTGGCACGCCGCCGCCCTCGACCTGCTCGACCGCCTCACCGCCGCCTTCGACGCGACACCGCCCCCGACCGCCGAAGACACCACCCGCGCATTCTGGAGCGCCTGCCACGGCGGCCAACGCCGCACCGCCGAATACCTCCTCGACCACGGCGCCGACATCAACTGGGTCGGTTACGACGACCTGACACCTCTCGACGCCGCCCAACGCACCGGAGCCAACGAACTCGTCGCCTGGCTGCACCACCGCGGCGCCCGGTCCACCGGAACCACCAGCAAGACACAGTGCTGACGAACACCAGCGCATCCTCTGCACACCGCCTCCACTGACCACCGCACCCCTGCCGGTCCACTGAGCCGGGTGGGCCCGGCGAAGGCGCTTGCAGTGCGGCTTCTGCACCCCGGGTTTCGTCATTTCCATCACCGCGCTGCTGCGCGACATCCCGAGCCCGTCGGACGAGGAGATCCGCGAGGGCCTGTCGGGGAACTACTGCCGCTGCACCGGCTACCAGGGAATCCTCGAGGCGGTGCGCCGCGCCGCGGCCACCGGTGCAACCAGCGCGGACGGTTAGCACCGGGGCCGTCCCGCGCGCCGGATCAGCCACAGGGCGACGACGAGCACCGCCGCGACCGGTGCCATCCGCTTCGCCACGGGCACGGCGATCGTCCCGAGCAGGTTCACCGGGACGGGCTCCTGGCCGCGCGCCTCCGCGCGGGCGGCTGTGATGTCCCCGCCGGCCGGGCGCGGAGCGGGGCGCGTGGCAGCTTCCTGGTGAGGAGCGGGAACGTCCGCCGCGGCAACGGGAGTGTCGTCAGGTGCTGAGTCGGGTACGGAGGCGGGGGCCGCGGAGAGGACGTTGCTCTCCAGGCACTGGACGAACTGCCGGAGCAGCTTGGCGCTCACGTCGGCGAGCACGCCGCGGCCGAACTGCGCGGCCTTGCCGGAGATGGTGAGGTCGGTGGAGAGCCGGACGGCGGTCGCGTCGCCGTCCTCGGTGAGGGTGGCGGTGATGACCGCGCTGGCGTTGCCCTGGCCGCGGGTCTCGCGGCCGTCAGCCCTGATCACGGCCCGGTGGGCGGCGTGGTCCTTCTCCTGGAAGGTGGCCTTGCCCTTGTACTGGGCGGTGATCGGCCCGACCTTCACCTTGACCGCGCCGCGGTACTCCTCGCCCTCGACCGACAACAGCTCGGCGCCCGGCATGCACGGTGCGATCAGTTCGAGGTCGGTCAGCACGTCCCATGCCCGGTCGATCGGCACGGCGACCCGGAACTCGTTGGTCAGCTCCACTGCTTATGTCCTCACGGTGTCGGCGCCGCGGACGACCGGCGCGCCTTCTCCAGCAGCGAGACGATCGTCGCGGGGCTGGCGGGCAAACTTGTGATCTTCACTCCGAACGGGGCCAGCGCGTCGGCTACGGCGTTGACGACCGCCGGGGCCGAGCCGATCGCGCCGCCCTCGCCGACCCCCTTGTAGCCTCCCGGGTCGGGCGCGGGGGTCTCCAGGTGGCCGTACTCGATCGTCGGGACCTCGGTGGTCGTCGGGAGGAGGTAGTCGACGAACGTCGAGGCGAGCGGGTTGCCGTCGGGGTCGTAGGCGAGGTTCTCCAGCAGTGCGCCGCCGATGCCCTGCACGGTTCCGCCGGCGATCTGCCCCTCGACGACGTTCGGGTTGATCATCGGGCCGACGTCCTCGCCGACGATGTGGCGCAGCAGCGTGACCTTGAGCCGCTGCGGCTGCCGGCGGTGCCGGCGCCGAACGGCGTGACCGCCGTGTCGCCCTGGATCGTGGCGACCTGGTCGAGGTCGACGCCCAGCGCGTCGGCGGTCAGCTGCACCACCGTCGTCTCGATGCTGTTGCCGGTCGAGCCGCCGGCCACATAGACGTTCACCGCGCCGGACGGCTCGATGCGGATCGTGGCGCCCTCGGTGGCGTAGTACCCCATCCCGGTCGAGGTGGGCTCCACATAGCTGCAGGTGCCGACCCCGAGGTAGCGGCCGGCCGCGCGGGCCTCGTGCTGCTCGCGGCGGAACGCCCCGTAGTCGAGCATCTCCAACGCTAGGTCGAAGGTCTCCCGCGGGGACATGTGGTCGTAGGGCATCCCGCACGGGTTCACGTACGGCATGTCGGCCAGGCCGAGCAGGTTGCGCCGGCGCAGCGCGACCGGGTCGAGGCCCATCTGCCGGGCGGCGATGTCGAGGAGCACCTCGCGGGCCATCGACTCGAACTGCCAGGGGCCCCGGTAGGCCGTCCGGCCGCTGGTGTTCGAGAACAGCGAGACCGTCGACCAGGTGGCCTGGGGGATCCGGTACGGGCCCGGAAAGATCATCCCGACGGCCGCCGACGTCCCGACCGGCCACGGGCTGGGGTAGGAGCCGACGTCCTGGGCGTGGTCGATGTGGGCGGCGAGGATCTCGCCGTCGGCGGCGAACGCCATCCGCGCCCGGCCGTGCTCGTGGCGGGCCTGGCCGGCCGACATCAGGTTCTCGCGCCGGTCCTCGATCCACTTGATCGCGGCGGGGACCTTGCGGGCCGCCAGCATGACGCACATGTCCTCGCGCAGCGGGATGACCTTCTGGCCGAAGCCGCCGCCGGTGTCGCGCATGATGACCCGGACGCACTGCTCGGGCAGGTCGAGCAGCCGGGCGCAGAACGCCCGGACCTCGTGCGGGGCCTGCGTCGCAGCCCAGATCGTGAGCTCACCGGCGGACCACTCGACGACCAGCCCGCGGGTCTCGATCGGCACCGCGGCGTAGCCCTGCTGGTAGATGGTCTCGTCGGCGACGTGCGCCGCGGCGGCGAAGACCTCCTCGGCCGCGGCCGGCGGCGGGCCGCCCATCCTCCCGGCGACGTTGCCGGGGTAGGCCTCGTGCACCAGGGCGTCCGCCGTCTCGGCGTCGCGGTAGTCGGCGACGGCGGGCAGCGGGTCGTAGTCGACCTCGACCAGCTCGGTCGCGTCCTCGGCGATGTACCGACTCTCGGCGATCACCAGGGCGACCGGGTCGCCGACGAAGCGGACCTCGTCCGAGGCGAGCGCCGGCCGGGGCGTGTCCGGGATGTCCTTGCCCATCGAGGTGTACCACTGCTCGCGGATGTCCGGGTTGAGATCGGCGGCGAGGAACACGGCGTGGACACCGGGGAGGTCCAGCGCGGCCGAGATGTCGACATGGGTGACGCGGGCGTGGGTGAACGGGCTGCGCACGAAGCAGGTGTGCAGCATGCCCGGCCGCCGGACGTCGTCCACGAACGTGCCGTGCCCGGTGAGCAGGCGCCCGTCCTCCACCCGCTGGACCCGGGTGCCCGCATAACGCGCCGCGGTGGTCTCGCGCATGAGCACCTGCTCCGTTCGTGCGCCGGACGGCCGGACGGTCGGATAGCCGGCATACCGCGTACGTCACAGATGTCGCGTACGTCTCACATGCCGCCGGCGCACGACTCTAGCCGTCCGGGCTCGACGATGTTGGGCGACCGCTCAGGAGGGCGCGTCCGCGGCGGTGCCGGCCGCGGACGGGCGGGAACCGGGCCAGCGCCGTACATCCTCCGGGGTGTCGAGGTCGGCGGGATCACCCGGGACCGGCACCTCGTCGACCAGATCCGGGTGCGCGGCGAGGAAGCGGCGCGCACCCTCGTCGGCACCGGCGAGCGCGATCGCCTCGCGCCACAGCCGCGGCGCCATGACGATCGGATGTCCGCGCCGGCCGCCGTAGCGGCCGACGGCGACCCGGCCCGGCCGCCAGGCCGCCAGGACGGCGCGCACCGCGTCCGCGCCGATCCCGGGGGTGTCGACCAGCAGCACCGCGACCGCGTTTACCCCCGCCGTATCGGCAGTGGGCGCCGGGCCGCGGGCGCGGTCCAGCGCGAGTGTGAGCGAGCTGCGCTGCCCGCGGCCGGGGTCAGGGTTCACCACGACGTCCGCGCCTGGAACGGCCGTGCCGTCCCGGACCACCGCGATGATCCAGCGGCAGCCGGCGTCCCGCGCGGCGGCCACCGCGCGGTCCACCAGCCGCGCCCCGGCCACGACGAGCTCGGCCTTCGGCGCGCCCATCCGGCTGCCGCCGCCCGCCGCGAGCACGGCCGCGACGATCCGGGCCGGTGCGTGTCCGGTCATGCCGGCCAGTCTGGTCCCGTCGGTCAGTCTGGTCCCGCCCGCGTGGCGGGAACCGGGGCGGGGAGGATGTCAAACTCGCCGTCATGCCGTTACGTGACTTCGCCGACCCGGCGGCGGTGGCCGGTGCGCTCGACGCGGCCGGGTACGTGCCGGACGAGGGCGTCGCCACCGCCGCGTTCCTCGCCCTGCGGATGGGCCGGCCGCTGTTCGTGGAGGGCGACCCCGGCGTCGGCAAGACCGCGCTGGCGCACGCACTGGCCACGGTCTGCCAGGCCCGCCTGATCCGCCTGCAGTGCTACGAGGGCATCGACGTGAGCCAGGCGCTCTACGACTGGGACTTCCCGCGCCAGGTCCTCCACCTGCGTGCCGCCGCCGGCAGCGCGGACCCGGGCGAGATCGAGGCCTCGCTGTACGACCGCCGCTTCCTGATCGCCCGCCCGGTGCTGCAGGCACTCGAGCAGAGCCCCGCCGTCCTGCTCGTCGACGAGATCGACCGCGCTGACGACGAGTTCGAGGCGTTCCTGCTCGAGGTGCTCGCCGAGGGCTCGGTGACGGTCCCGGAGATCGGCACGATCCGGGCGGACGTCCCGCCGCTGACGGTGATCACCTCGAACCGGACCCGTGAGGTGCACGACGCGCTGAAGCGCCGCTGCCTCTACCTGTGGCTGGACCATCCGGACTTCGCCCGGGAGGTGGAGATCGTCCGGCGGCGGGTGCCGGGCGCGGCGCGCCAGCTCGTCGCGGACGTCGCCCGGGCCACCGCGTGGCTGCGGGAGGCGGGCCTGCTCAAGCCGCCCGGCATCGCCGAGACGATCGACTGGGCGCTGGCCCTGCACACCCTCGGCCGCTCCCGCCTCGACGGGGAGGCGGCGCGGATGACGCTGGGCGCGGTGCTGAAGTACCGGGAGGACATCGTCCGCGCAGAGCGGGAGCTGGGCGAGATCGTCGGCGGGCTGACGTGAACGCGCGGCCGTCCGCCGCGGGTCCGTCCGCCGGGGGTCCGCTCGCCGAACCGGACCCGCTGGTCGCCCTGACCGGGTTCGCCCGCGCGCTGCGCGGCGCCGGCGCGGCGGCGGACGCGAGCCGGGTCGCGACGGCGGTGCAGGCACTCACCCACCTCGATCCCACCAGCGCCGCCGACGTGTACTGGGCCGGTCGCCTGGCGCTGTGCGCCGAACCGGACGACCTGCCGCGCTACGACGCGCTGTTCGACGAGTGGTTCCGCGGGCGCCTCGACGGGCTGCCCGGGCAGGCCGCCGCCGGGGCCGTCGCGCCGTCGTCGCGGGCGGTGCGGGTCTGGCCGTCCAGCGGCGCCGGCACCGCGCGCGACGACGGTGACGACAGCCCGGCCGACCCGCTCCCCGTCGGCGCGAGCGACGTCGAGCTGCTGCGCCGCCGCGACGTCGCGGACCTCAGCCCGGCGGAGCGGGCCGAGATCGACCGGCTCGTCGGCCTGCTCGCCCCCCGGGTCGGGTCCCGTCCCAGCCGCCGGCGCCGGCCCGGCGGGAACCGCGGGCTCGACCCGCGCCGCACCGTGCGCGCCATGCTGCGCGACGGCGGCGAGCCCGGTGAGCTCGTCCGCGCGCGCCCGCGGGTACGGCCCCGGCGGCTGGTGTTCCTCGTCGACGTCAGCGGTTCCATGAGCCCCTACGCCGACGTGATGCTGCGCTTCGCGCACGCCGCCGTCCGGGTCGCCCCGTTCGCCACCGAGGTGTTCACCTGTGGGACCAGGCTGACGCGACTCACCCGTCCGCTGCGGCTGCGGGACGCGGGGGAGGCCCTGCGGGCGGCCGGCGAGGCGATTCCCGACTGGAGCGGCGGCACCCGCCTCGGGGAGTCGCTGCGCGCCTTCCTCGACCTGTGGGGGCAGCGGGGCACCGCCCGCCAGGCGGTCGTGGTGATCGTGTCCGACGGGTGGGAGCGCGGCGACGTCACCCTGCTCGCCGAGCAGATGGCCCGGCTGGCCCGGCTCGCGCACCGGGTCCTCTGGGTGAACCCGCACACCGGCCGGGACGGGTTCACGCCGACCGCCGCAGGTATGTCCGCGGCGCTTCCCCACGTGGACGACCTGCTGGCCGGGCATACGTTCCAGGCACTGCGAGGACTTGCCGAGGTGATCTCCGATGCGTGACGTGCTCCCCGACCTCGAGAGCTGGTGGCAGGCGGGGGAGACCGTGGGCCTGGCGACGGTCGTCGGCACCTGGAAGTCGGCCCCGCGCCAGCCGGGCGCGGCGATGGCTGTCACCCCGGACGGCTCGGTCGTGGGCAGTGTCTCGGGCGGCTGCGTCGAGGGGGCCGTGTACGACCTGGCCGAGCAGTGCCGCGCGACGTCCGTCCCCGTCCTGCAGCGCTACGGGGTCAGTGACGACGACGCGTTCGCGGTGGGCCTCACCTGCGGGGGCATCATCGACGTCTTCGTCGAGGCGGTGAGCCGGCGGACGTTCCCCGAGCTCGGCGGGATCCTCGCCGACGTCCGGGACGGCCGGCCGGTCGCGATCGCGACGCTGGTCAGCGGGGTGGGCACCAGCACCGTCGGGTCCCGCCTCGTCGTCCGGCCGGGCTCCGTCGAGGGCACCCTCGGCAGCGCGCGGTTCGACACGGCCGTCCGCGACGACGCGCGCGGGATGCTGGAGCAGGGCCGGACGGGCATCGTCCGCTACGGCCCGGACGGCGAGCGGCGCGGTGACGACAGTGCCGTCTTCGTCGCCTCCTACGCGCCGCGGCCGCGGCTGATCGTCTTCGGTGCCATCGACTTCGCCGCCGCCCTGGCCAGGGTGGGCGCCTTCCTCGGCTACCGGGTGACCGTGTGCGACGCACGGGCGACGTTCGCCACCCGCAGGCGGTTCCCCGAGGCCGACGAGGTGGTCGTCGACTGGCCGCACCGCTACCTCGCCGCGACGGCGGTGGACGAGCGCACGACCGTCTGCGTCCTCACCCACGATCCGAAGTTCGACGTGCCGCTCCTGGAGGTCGCGCTGCGCCGGCCGCTGGCCTACCTCGGCGTCATGGGCTCGCGCCGCACCAACGCCGACCGCGCGCGGCGGCTGCGGGAGCTCGGCTTCTCCGACGCCGACCTGGCCCGCCTGCACGCGCCCATCGGCCTGGACATCGGGGGGCGCACACCGGAGGAGACCGCGATCTCCATCGCCGCGGAGATCATCGCGACGCGGCACGGGGGATCGGGCGCCCAGCTACGGCAGCTGTCCGGCCCCATCCACCATGACCTGTCCGCGCCGGCCGGTGACCCATCCACGACGTTCGGTGATCCATCCGCGCCGGCCGGTGACGTGCGGGCGTCGGCCCATGACGGCTGAACGTCGAGTGCCGATCGCACGGATCTGATTCCTGTTACTCTCCGGCCGTGCTGTTCGCCTTACGCTTCGACTTCCGTAATCCGGACCTCGCCGGTACGACCATGGCCGACCGTTACGCGGCGGCCCTCGACATGGCCGAGTGGGCTGACCAGCTGGGCTGCGTGACCATCGCGGTCTCGGAGCACCACGGCTCGCCGGACGGCTACCTTCCCAGCCCGATCCCGATGCTCGCGGCGATGGCCGCCCGCACCACCAAGGTGCGCTTCCGTATCGCGGCGCTCATCGCACCGTTTCACGACCCGCTGCGCCTCGCCGAGGACCTGATCTTCCTCGACAACATCAGCAAGGGTCGCGTCGACCTGATCGTCGCGGGCGGGTACGTCCGCGAGGAGTTCGCCATGTTCGACATCCCGATGTCCGAACGCGGGCGCCGGGTGACCGAGACCGTGACGACCCTCAAGGCCGCGTTCTCCGGCGAGCCGTTCGAATACCGCGGCCGGACGGTCCACCTCACCCCCGGTCCCTTCCGCCCCGGCGGCCCGCAGATCTCGCTCGGTGGCAGCAGCGAGCCGGCCGCCCGTCGCGCGGCGCGCATCGCCGACGGCTTCGTCCCCTCGGTGCCGGAGGTCTGGGAGTTCTACCGCGACGAGGTCCAGAAGCTCGGCCGGCCCGATCCCGGACCGAGCCCGATCGGCCCTAACCAGGTCACCGCGCTCGCCGAGGACGCCGACGAGGGCTGGAAGCGAATGTCGCCGTTCTTCCTCCACGAGACGAACGCCTACGGCGTCTGGCAGGCCCAGAACAACGCGGCCTCTCCGTACCGCACGGCTGTCGATGCCGACCATCTGCGCACGACCGGGCAGTACCGGGTGCTGACGCCCGAGCAGCTCGTGGCCGAGCAGAAGGCCGCGTCATTCGCGTTCACCCAGCTCCACCCGCTGTGCGGGGGAATGCCGCCCGAGTCGGCGTGGGACAGCCTGCGCCTGTTCGAGCGCGAGGTTCTGCCGGCCTTCCGCTGATCCGTCGCCCCGTCTGATTCGCGCCCGCCGGCGGTCGACGCCGCTTCTGGCCGCTGGCGGACCGTACTGATCCCTGGTTCCCGAATGCTGATGCCCGAAGCCCGAACCGGCTTCGGGCATCAGCATTTCGGGCCCGTGGAACCCCGGTTTCGCGATTCCAGCCGGCGTTCGTGTTCGCGGGCCGGCGGCCCGCGCGGTCAGATCCCCGGATCGGCCGGGTCCACCCGTACGACGCGGAAGTCGGCGCCGACGATCCGCCCGTACATCTCGGCTGACATCGGGCCGGGGAACGTCCCGACGACGGAGGTCGGGGACCCGGCGTCGTCGACGAGCACGACGGCGTAGGCGCTGGGTGCCGCCCACTTCCCGCGCACGGCGTGCTCGACGTGCCGCCAGCTCTCCTCGGACGGGGGGTGCAGGGGGCTCGGCGTCGTCACGCCGGCCTCGCTCTGCGGAAAATGAATTTAACTTCTTTAAATGAATCTAATGCCACTCTGTCGGCCTCGACGAGGTCGGCCTCGACGAGTCGGCGCCCCTTTGTCATGTATCGCTCCGGTCCGGGCGGTGTTCCTGCTGGATGGCGTCCCCTCTCCCTTCGACCAACGGTCCACCATGACGGGCGATCGGGCGAGGGTGTGAGTGGCGTCATACTGCAGGCATGCGGAGGAAGGGACACAGAGCCACCGGCGCGTCGAATGCGGCACGGTCAACGGGCCGGTCCGGTATGGCACGATCAGCACGGGAGATCAGCGGACGAATTGTGGCGGCCCTGGCGGCCGGCGCCTCGCCCGCGTGGGTGTGACAACAGTCAGACCAGCTGGAATCGGTCGGCGACGAACCAGAACCGAGGACCCCGGGTAGACGATGTGAAGCACATACAACCCTGTCTCGCCAAGTTGTTGGGCGCAATCGTCCAGCGCAGGAAGGCCGCCGGGCTCAGCCAGGCCCAGCTGGCCAACCGGGTGCGTTACCAACCGAGTTACCTCTCGAAGGCCGAGCGCGGCCTGCTGGGCGTGCCGTCGCAGTCGCTCGTGGCCGCGATCGACGCGGAGCTGAACGCCGGCGGCGCGCTCGTCGAGCTGCGCCGTCATGCGTGGCTGGAGGACAAGGGCGGTCAGGCGGGCGTCATCTGGCGGGGAGTCCCGGAGGAGGTGGACATCACGGATCGCCGACAGCTCATCGTCGGGGGCGGCGCCGTCGCGGTCGGGCCGGCGGCGGCCGCGGCCCTGCCGGCCGTGCCAGCACTGTCCGATGCACCGGCATCGTCGGGCGCGTCGGCCGTTCCCGCGCCCCGGTCCGGAGCGGCCGGGCCCCCGGCACCGAGCCGGATCGACCTGTCGGGGCGGTGGTGGACGTCCTGGCAGACCTTCCGGGACGGCAAGGAGATCCGCTCCTCGCAGGAGGTCAGCGTGGAGCAGGCCGGCGAGGTCCTCCGCATCGAGGCGGTCTCGCGCGGGCTGGCCCTGGAGGAGGGCGGCTACCTCTGGTCGGGCGAGCTGCGCGTCTTCGACAACGAGATCGTCATGGGTTGGTACGTGGCGGTCGACGGCCCGGTGCGGTCGAAGGGCACGCTGTTCCTCTCGCTGCACCCGCACGGTGACCGGCTCACCGGCCGCTGGGTCGGCCTCAGCTACGACGGCCTGTTCATCGAGGGGTGGGGAGCGATGGCTCGTTCGGAGGAGGCCACCGTGACCCTGATCGACCGCCTCAAGAAACAGTTTCCGAAGGTGGCGTGACGGCCGCTGGAACCGGCGAGCCGGAGCAGCGTGGAGGACCTCGGTGCGGCGGTCGTCGCCCTCCGGCCGGAGGGCGCGACCGCCGTCACCGAGATCATCTTCCGCATCCGCTCGCCGAGCGTCTCAGCGCGTCGCGCGGATGGACTCCCGCAGCGAGGTCAGCGTGGCGGCGATGGCCGTCGGCTCGTAGCCGCAGTGGGCCATGCAGTTCTCGCAGCGGGGGTCGCGGCCGCGGCCGTACGACTCCCAGTCGGTGGTGTCGAGAAGCTCCTGGTAGCTCGAGGCGTATCCGTCACCCATCAGATAGCACGGCTTCTGCCAGCCGTAGAGGGAGTACGACGGAATTCCCCACGCGGTGCAGGGGAAGTCGACCTTGCCCTCGAGGAAGTCGAGGAACAGCGGCGAGTGCTGGATGCGCCAGCGCTTGCGCCGGCCGTCGGCGAACGCCTTGCGGAAAAGCTCCTGAGTCTCCTTGACGCCCAGGAACTTGTCCTGCTCAGGGGCCTTCTCGTAGGCGTAGGCCGGCGAGAGCATCATGCCGTCGACATTGAGGTCGTTGTTCAGGAAGTCCAGCACCTCGATGACGGTTTGCGGGGTGTCGGTGTTGAAGAACGTGGTGTTCGTCGTCACCCGGAATCCGCGTTCCTGCGCGTCCTTGATCGCGTCGACGGCCTGGGCGAAGACGCCCTTCTTCGCCACGGACTCGTCGTGGCGGTCCTCGAGCCCGTCGATGTGCACCGCGAGCGACAGGTACGGCGAGGGCTTCAGCTTGTCGATCTTGCGCGGGAGCAGCACCGCGTTCGTGCAGAGGTAGATGAACTTCTTGCGCTTGACCAGGCCTTCCACGATCTGCTCGATCTGTGGGTGCATCAGCGGCTCGCCACCCGCCAGACACACGACGGGCGCGCCGCACTCGTCGACGGCGGCGAGCGCCTGCTCGACCGGCATGCGCTGCTTGAGGACGTCCGCGGGGTGCTGGATCTTGCCGCAGCCCTCGCAGGAGAGGTTGCACGCGAACAGCGGTTCCAGCTCGAGCGTGATCGGGAACTTGTCTCGACGTGCGATTTTCTGCTTCAGCAGATAGGCACCGATCTTGATCGCCTGACGCCGCGGAATGCTCATATTCACCCTTCCGGTGTTGATCTACGTTCGCCTGGTGGGTGGTGGAGTCGCGATGCCGTACCGCTCCCCTAAGTCTAAGGAGGCGCCTTATCTAGTTCTTGGAAAAATTCTTCGATGAGAGCTACTTAACCGGCTGGCCGAGATCTTTTTCCGGTCAACTATGTCGCCACCAGCCCGTTTACCGAAGCGAGATGCGATTTTCACGTACCCGCCGGCTACCGCGGTCTCACATCGAACTGGACCTTTGGGCCCGTCTTAGGTCATCGTCAAGGGCACAACGCCCGTCGAGGCGGCGGACGTCCGACTGCTCGCGTACGCACCCGCGAAAGCCGTTGCCCGGCCAGTCAGGCCCGGCGAAGCAGGTCGGAGCCACGACCGTAACCCGGTGGACGGAAATGCGCCGCGCCCGAACGTGCCGGGTCATCGGGCGGGCGGGTCACCGTGCCATCCGGTACCGGGACGCGGGCGGGCCGTCGGATGCCGCCACCGGACTGAAGACCCCGGTCACGCGGTACGTCTCGGCGGGCACCGGCACCGGGCCCGGTCCCGGGACGCGGAATCGTCCCGGCGCGGCCTCGGGGCGCCGATACCAGTACGGGGGCGCCCGGCGGAGCCGGTCCCGGCGGCCGGCGGGGGCGATCGACGTGTATGCGGGGGAGCAGACGCTCGGCCGCGGCATCCCGGCCTGGGGGAGACGAAGGAGCCCGCGGGCGCAGAGGGAGTGGAACGCGCGGAGGAGACGGGGGCGCAGAGGCAGCCGAGGAGACGGCGGAGATCGCGTGGGCGCGGGCGGTGCGCGGCCACGCATGGCCCGCCCGGTCGCGCGGGCCGACGGGTTCCGTTCGCCGGCTTGGGCGTCGGTGCCGTCGAGGTGGTGTGCACCGGTGGTGATCACGGTGCCGGGCGCGGTGCGCCTGATCGTCCAGTGCTGGAGCCGGGGTGGCTTCGTAGCCGACACGATCCGGCGGGTGCCGGGCGGCGTTGTCGGGAACCGTTGTCAGGAACCGTTGTCGGGCGGCGTCATCGGGAACCGGTGCCGGTCAGCGTCGTCGGGGCCGGCACCGGCGCGCTCGTGGTTCGGCCCCGCCGCGGGAGCGCCGTCCCGGGCGGACCGTGCCGGCGGCGGCCGACCACGAGCTGGCGGACGTCACATGTCGAGGCGTGACTCGATGGTGCGCAACCGGTGGCGGGCCATCGCCAGGTTCGCGCGGCTCTTGTCCAGCACCAGATACAGGAACAGGCCGCGCCCAGTGTGGCTGCTCAGAAGCCTGATCAGGTGGTACTGCCGACCGAGGGTGATGAGGATGTCCTCGATGGTGTCCTGCAGGCCGAGGCTCTCCATCGTGCGGATCTTCGCCCGGACGACCTCGGTGTTCCCGGCGGCCGCGATCTCCAGGTCGAAGTTATGGATGTTGCTCAGCTTGCCGAGCGTCATCCCACTCGTGAAGTCGACGAGGGCGACCCCGGTCGCCCCCTCGATCTCCAGCGATTCCTTCAGTGCAACGTCGACGCTGTTCATGTCGCCTCCCACGTGATCATCAACTTCTTCCAGGGCAGCCAGGTCACTGCCTTCGTCGTTGGCGGATCGGTCCGCTCGTGCAAACCACCAGGTCCCGAGCCTTATCCGCATTTCGCCCCACCTGAAAATGGGGGCACTCTCCGGGTCGTCGAGCGCCATGTCGTGGCGGCCCTCTCTCCCGGCAATGCCAACTCGCAGGTGCCTGTCAGGGCCATCTCACCAGGATTCGGGCAGATCTGACCCGTGCATTGGTGGAGCACTTCGCACGGTGATCGACTGACCAGGCAATTAGAGTGTCGCGAGTGCATAAATTGAGAGGTCCGTGGGATTGTCTACCTGAATTCGTATAACCGCAGGTCAAGACAGGTGTCGAGCCCCAGGAGCAGGCGGCGCCGGCGGGACGGGCACGCGACCCGGCCGATTCGTCCCGTGGCCGCGGTGGTCTCGGCCCCGCCACACCGCCCCGAAGCCCCCACGTGGCAGGCGATCCACCATCGTTCCGTGGACGGCCCTCCGGTCCTACGGCCTACAACCGGGAGCCGCCCGCGATGCCACGGGCCACGCCGAGCACGCGTTCAGAGCGGAACGTGTGCTCAGAGCTGAGCGATCTGCTTGGCGATCGTCTCCACGTCGGAGTAGGTCACACCGATCAGCCCGACCTGCTTCCAGCGTAGTATGCCGTTCGCATCCACGAGGAACACCGACCGGCGTAGTCCGAGTCCTGGCAGGGAGATGCCATACTGCTTGACGACCGTGCGGTCGTCGTCCGCGAGCAGGGGAAAGCCGAGAGAATACGAACGGGCGAAGGCTTCGTGGCTGTCGAGGTCCTGCGGGCTGATTCCCCAGACCAGGGCCCCGAGGTCACGGAACACCTCGATGCCGGCGGCGTAGGAACACATCTGCTTCGTGCAGACCGGAGTGTTGTCACCCGGGTAGAAGGCGAGGACGACCGGGTGGCCCCGCTCCCCGGAGAGGGCGAACTCGGACCGGGTGGCCTCCTCACCGGTCAGCGTCAGGCCGGGCAGGGTGAAGTCGGGCGCCGGCTGACCGATCGCGGGCGTCGCCATCTCAGGCCACCCCCCACTCGCGGCCGAGCGACCCGCCGGGCATGACACGGCGGCCCGGGTCACGGGGGCAGCCGGGGTGAACCCGCCTGGTGGGATCGTCGAGAAGACTCGACATCTGGCTCCTTCCGGGTGCGCCGCGGCGGGGACCGGTCGCGTGCGCCGGGTCACTGGACCCGCGCCCGTGGTGGATGACGGCCAAGCCGTGGATGGCTGAATTAGGTAGCCGTACCGGTGACGTAAAGCGCCGTGTCACGTTTTCGGCTGTTTCGGTCACCTTTCCACCCACCCACGGGCCGCGGAGCTCGCGGGGGACGGGGCGTCCGAGCCCCGAGCGGGCGTGGGATCTGAAGTGTGGCGACTGAGAGAGTCCATGGTGTCACTCGGTCGCCACGCTTCTGTCCGGTGCCGGGATGGGATCGGGTTGGGGTGCGGCTCGGGCCTCGGGGAAGGTGCCGGGAGGTCCGGTGTAGGGGCGGGTGGTGCGCGGTGGTGTCGTCTGGACATTGTTCTTCTATTGAGGGACCAAGGGCCCTGGTCTGCGGCGATGGTCCCGGCTTCCGGGAATCGGAGTCCGCGGGGCCTTCCGTGCCGCGACAATGGCCGGTCGGGATTGCAGGCCTGTGGCACCGCTCCGAGCGAAGGCCTGCCCACCCGGGTCCGGCTCATATCGAGTCGCCAATGTGTCGATAAAGTGAATGGCTGGCATTTCCGGTTACACGGAACGCATACTGCACGGTCCTGGTATTCCACCGGCGGCTGCGTCGTCGGGTGGCTCTGCGGCACGTGGTCGGCGGCCCCGGATCCTCCAGCTGGTCGACCTGCGTTCCGTCGGGTTCCGTAGCGCGCGGAATGGTGGAGGATGACCTCTTCGGCGGTGAAAGAAGGGTCGATTCCTGACGCGGTGGAACCGTCGCCGAGCGACTTCTTTCGCATCCGCTGGCCGTCTCCGTCGACTACTTTGAGTCACATGACGCGCTGGTGGCTCGCGTCCACGCCCCGCGCTCGCGGCTCCGCCATGCCCTCCCGCGGTAGCCGAGCCGCGGAGCCGCCGCGGTTCCGCGGAGCCGCCCAGCCGCCCAGCCGCGGTTCCGTGGAACCGCGGAATCGCAGCTCCGTAGTCCTGTCACGCCACTGCGTCACGTAGCGCCGTAGCGCCGTAGCGCCGTAGCGCCGAGCAGGCGACGCGCTCGGCGGTACGGCGGAATGGCTGGTTCAGAAGGTGACGGGTTGCGGAACGCCGCCGCTGCGGGCCAGGAGCACGTCGAGGTCGTAGTCGTACCAGCGGCGCAGCGGCCGCGGCGATGCCGAGCGGCCCCACTCGTACATCTGGCGCTGCGCGTCGAACGAGCCGTCGTGCCACCTGCGCAGGACGTCGCCCAGACGCAGCGGCTCGGGCAGGAAGGCGGCGGTGCCTAGCAGGTCCGCGAGGCGTCCGACCGCCTCGGTGGGTGTCGCCTGGCCCTGGTCCACCTCGTCCATCACACCGCCGAGCCGGCGGAACAGGTCCTGGAACTCGGGCAGGTCCGGGCAGAAGGTACCGGGGAAGGGGGCGTCGAAGAGCCGGTCGAACAGCGCCGGGTCGCCCCGCTCGAGGAAGCCGAAGTAGGTGCCGACGATCCGCGAGATGCCCAGGTTCCAGGCCATGAACCACACCTTGGACCAGGCCCGCCACAGGTCGAAGTCCTGGAAGGACGTGTACGAGCCGGCCACCAGCCGGTCGTTCACGTCGAGGATCGTCTGGTTGAGCTGGTCGATGGAGGCGAAGCGCTCGGCCGAGAGGTCGCCGTCGGTGAGGGCGTCCATGAGCATGGGCGCGAAGGCGTAGATGACCTGCATGGTGTTCGCCATGCCGCGGGAGAACAGCGCGTCGATGGCGCCGGCGGCGTGGCTCATCATGGTCCAGCGGTCACCCACCGTCCGGGTGCTGGAGTACTGGGTGCGCCCGGTGGACACCCAGTCCCAGGTGGGCCGGGCGGCGGCGAACTGGCGCGCCACGCTGGGGAAACGGTCCAGGTAGGTCTGCCACTCCTCGTCGGCGGTGACGCCGGGCTGCTTCGGGAAGCGGCGGGTGTCGAGGTTGAGGCCGACGCTGCACAGCGGGTTGGTGGCGCTCTGGTGGTTGTCGAACGGGATCACCCAGAGCCACCCGCCGTCGAAGATGTGGTGCAGCGTCCCCTGGTGCCACGGTGACGGCTGTCCGCTGGGCCGGGTCACCTCGTCGAACGGGGTGACCCCGACCATGTGGGTGAACAGCGTCCGCGAGTGTGTCCTGAACCGGCAGGGGTCCTCGCGCAGGCCGTACTGGTTGGCCAGCACCGAGTTCCGCCCGGAGGCGTCGACGACGTAGCGGACCCGGATCCGCTCACCGGCCCGCGTCGTCAGGGTGGCCGCGTCATCGGTGATCTCTACGTGGTCGACGAAGGTCCGCTGCCGCGGGTGGGCGCCGTGGCGCACCGCGGAGTAGAAGAGGTAGGAGTCGATGTCCTGGCGGTGCATGTGCATCTCAGGGCCGTTCGGGAACTCCGAGACACTGCACTGCGTGACCTCCTCCGGGTCCTGGATCTCCCCCTCCCGGTGGTAGACGAAGCCGAAATTGCGTTTCACGCCGCACGCGGACGAGACGTGCTGCCGGACGCCCTCGAAGCTGCTGACATGGCCGAGCTCCGGGACGTCGAAACGTTGCGCGAGAAGTTTCAGCAGATAGGTCGTCTCGCCGATCGTCGATTCCCCCAGTGCGAATCGCGGGTGTGTTCCACTGTCGATGAGTACCACACTGTGACCGTGGCGGGCGAGGATGTTGGCCAGGGTCGAGCCGGCGATGCCGCTGCCGAGAATGGCAACCGAATAGTCGTACTCGCTCATTGCGTGACTCCCTGTACGCCGCTATCGGAGATGATCAGCGGGTCTCGCTCCGCTTGCGGGCTCTCGAGATCCCCCGATCCCTTCACAATCGCGTACTGAACCACTTATCCGTCCGTTGGTCTAGATAAACGCAATATAAACTCGGATGGATAGGCAATTCTCCCGATATCGTTTGGTATAGAGTTTTTGCTCCTATATTTACCGATTAAGGTAAATGCCCGGAATCGTCCGTTGGCAGGGTCGTCGGCGGGCCCGTCCCGGCGCGGCGGCGGCCGGCGGGCTGCCACGCTGGTGGCATGGATGTGGCATGGATGCGGTGACGCTGTCGGTGGTGTCCAGTGCGCTGGGCGGCATCGCGGAGGAGATGGGGACGCTGCTCGTCCGGAGCGCGTACTCGTCCAACATCAAGGAGCGGCGCGACTGCTCGGCGGCGATCTTCGACGTGGACGCCCGGATGATCGCTCAGGCCGCCCACGTGCCGGTGCACCTGGGCGCCATGTACGAGTCGGTCCGGGTGGTCGCCGAGCGCGGGCCGCTGCCTGGTGACGTGTGGGTGCTCAACGACCCGTTCTCCGGCGGGAACCACCTGCCCGACGTCACGCTGATCTCCCCGCTCGCGTTCGACGGCGAGGTGGTCGGCTACGCGGCCACCCGGGCGCACCACTCCGACATGGGCGGGATGCGTCCCGGGTCGATGCCCGCGGACTCCACCGAGATCTTCGCCGAGGGCCTGATCATCCCGCCGGTCCGGCTCGTCCGGGCGGGGCGCTGGGAGGAGGACCTGCTCGACCTCATCTGCGCGAACTCGCGGACGCCCGACCTGCGCCGCGGTGACCTGCGCGCGCAGGCGGCGGCGAACGGGCTGGCCGCCACCCGGCTGGCCGAGCTCGCGCGCCGGCACGGCACCGGGCTCGTCCTGGAGTCGTTCGCCGAGGTACTCCGCTACGGCGAGCGGCGCAGCCGGGCGGTGATCGCGCGGCTGCCCGACGGCGTCCACCGGGTGGAGAGCGAGCTCGAGGGCGACGGCGTCGACGACCGGGACATAGCGCTGCGGGTCGCGGTGACCATCGAGGGCGACGGCATCACCGTCGACTTCACCGGCACGTCACCGGCGGTGCGCGGCAACGTCAACTGCCCGCGCGCCGTGACCCGCTCCGCGTGCTGTTTCGCGCTGCGGGTGCTGCTGCCCGACGACGTCCCGACCGGCGACGGCACCTACGCCCCGCTGACCGTGGTGACCGAGCCCGGTTCGCTGGTCGACGCGCAACGCCCGTCCGCCGTCGTGGCGGGCAACGTGGAGACATCGCAGCGCATCGCCGACACGGTGCTGGCGGCCCTGCGGCTGGCGGTCGGCGCCGGGTCGGACGTCCTGGCGGCGCCCGGGCAGGGGACGATGAACAATCTGGTGATCGGCGGCGCGACCTGGACGTACTACGAGACGCTGGGCGGAGGGCAGGGCGCGTCCGCCCGCGGCCGGGGCCCCTCCGGGGTGCACGTGGGGATGACGAACACGCTGAACACCCCGATCGAGGCGCTCGAGCTGGAGTACCCGATGCGGGTGGAGCGCTACGAGCTGGCCGACGGCACTGGTGGGGCCGGCAGGCATCCGGGCGGGGACGGCCTCGTGCGCTCGGTGCGGGTGCTGGAGCCGGCGACGCTGTCCGTCCTGACCGACCGGCGGCGGCACGCGCCCGGTGGGGTGGCGGGCGGTGGGCCCGGCGCGGTCGGGCACAACGATGTTGACGGTGTTCCGCTCCCGCCGAAGGCGAGCCGGCAGCTCCCTGCCGGGTCGGTCGTCACTCTGCGCACACCGGGCGGTGGCGGATGGGGCCCGCCGCCGTAATTCCTCGGGATCGACATCATCGCGCAGGGTGTACGTCTGGCTGTCGATCGTTATCTGGACGGCCACGCGCCCACCTTCGCGCGCGTGTTCGACTGCGGCGATGCGCACCGGGCTACCCATAGACCAAAGGTGTGATCGGTAGATCTATGTAATTGGCTGCGGACGGACCACACAGCGTTCACGATCGAGGGTGACCCGACCGGGATGCGAGGAACCGGGAGGCCACATGGAGGCTGAGTTCGGTGTTGGCGCCGCGATGGCGGTGGCCGCGGTGCCCGGTGCGCCCGCGACCCCGACCGCGACCGCCGCGACCGCCGCGCCCGCCGCGACCGCCGCGGCCGTGACCGCCCCTGCCCCACGCTCACCGCTGGCCAGGGCGTTCGACGGCGCGCTGGTCGCGGTCGGCGCGACGGCGGACCCGGGGGAACGGGTCGCCGCGTTCGTGGACCTCGTCCGGAGGTACCAGGAACCTGGTCGGCACTACCACACCCTGCGGCACGTGGCGGAGACGACCGCCGCCTTCCACCTGCTGATCGCCGCCGACCGGGCCGAGGCCGCCGAGGTGCGGCTACCGGTCTGCCTGCTCGCCGTGCACTTCCACGACGTCGTCTACGACTCCCGGGCGCGGGACAACGAACAGCGCTCCGCCGAGCTCGCCGCCGGCGTCCTGACCCGTCTCGGCTGCCAGGCCGAGGCGATCGCCGACGTGTGCCGCCTGGTCGAGGCCACAGCGGGGCGCCGGGCGGTGTCCGTCGACGAGGCGTTCGTCAACGACGCCGACCTGCGGGTGCTCGCGCGTCCCGCGCCCGCCTACGACCGGTACGTCCGCCGGGTGCGCCTGGAGTACGCCTGGGTCGGTGGCGACACCTGGGCCTCCGGGCGCGGCGCCATCCTGCGGCATCTGCTGGACGGGGAGATCTACGCGACCTCCTGGGCCCGCAGGCACTGGGAGCCGGCCGCCCGCGCCAACCTCAACCGCGAGCTCTCGGCGCTCTCCCTGACCTGAGGGCTGTCTTCGGCCGCCGGCGCGGATCACCTTCCGGCCACGGCCGACCGTCGCTGGCCGGAGCGGAGACAGAGCCGGTCGTCGATGCGGAGTCGCCGTTCGGCCGATGCCCGCGACGGGCGTCGGCCGGCACGATCATCGCCATGATTCGTGTCGAGTCGCTGACCAGACGTTACGGGGTGTCCACCGTCGTACGGGACGTCTCCTTCACCTGCGAACCGGGGACGGTGACGGGCTTCCTCGGCCCGAACGGCTCCGGCAAGTCCACCACACTGCGCATGATCACCGGCCTGACCAGGCCGGACGCCGGCCAGGCCACCGTAGACGGACATCCGTTCGCCGCGCTGCCCAACGCCTCCCGCGCGGTCGGCACGCTGCTGGACGCGTCCGCGACCCACCGCGGCCGCAGCGGCCGGGCGATCCTGCGGACGGCCGCGGACATGGCCGGCGTCCCCCGCCAGCGGGTCGAGGAGATGCTCGACCTGGTCGGTCTCGCCGGCCCGGCGGCCGGCCGCCGCTCGGGTACCTACTCGTTGGGGATGCGCCAGCGGCTCGGCTTCGCCCAGGCGCTGATCGGCGACCCGTACGTCCTCATCCTGGACGAGCCGGCGAACGGCCTCGACCCGGAGGGCATCGCCTGGATGCGCCGGCTGCTGCGGGAGTTCGCCGCGCGCGGCGGGACGGTGCTGCTGTCGAGTCATCTGCTCGGCGAGGTGCAGGCGACCGTCGACCGGCTCGTGGTCATCGCCGCGGGCGCGGTGGTGGCGCGCGGGCGGCTGGACGAGCTGCTCGCCCCCGCCGGGCTGATCGTCGGCGCGCCGGACCGGGCCGCGCTGGCGGCGGCACTGTCCCGGGCGGCGATCCCGTTCACGCCGAATCCGGACGGGGCCCTGCTGGTGGACGTCTCGTCCGGCACGACCGCGGCGGACGTCGCCCGGGCCGCCGTCGGCGCCGGCGTGCTCGTGACCGAGCTGCGCCCGGCGGACCACGGAACCCTCGAGGACCTCTTCTTCTCGCTCACCGCCTCCCTCCCCACGGATGTGCCCGCCGGCACCGGCACCGTTGCCGCCAGCTCCGTTGCCGGCTCCGCCGCCGGCACCGCTGCCCGGACCGAGGTGGCCCGATGACCGTCACCGCCACGAGAACCGGTGGCCCCGGCGCGGTGGCACCGCGGCCGGCCGCCGTCCCGATCCCGTTCGCCCGGCTGGTGCGGGTGGAGTGGGACAAGTGCCTGGGCACCCGCGCCACGCGATGGCTGCTGGCCGTCGCCACCGCCGTGTCCGTCCTGTGCCAGCTGGTCCCGCTCCTGCTCCCGGACGACGTCGACCAGTGGGCATCGGTCTATCTAGGCCTCGGCTCGGTCGGGTTCGGCGTGCTGCTGCCGGTCGTCGTGATCCTGGCGCTGACCAGCGAGTGGACGCAGCGCACGGTGCTGGTGACCTTCACCCAGGAGCCACGCCGCGCGCGGGTGCTCACTGCGAAGATCACGGTCGGCGTGATCCTGGCCCTGCTCGCGGTCGTCGCGACCTTCGTGATCGCGCTGGGCGGGATGGCGGTCGCCGAGTGGGGGCTGGGCCGCTCGGTCGTCGCCGACCGCCCGTGGAGCCTGCTCGTCCTGGGGCTCGTGCTCGCCTCGGTGGTCGGGACGGTCTCGGCGATGGGTTTCGCGGCGCTGTTCGGCTCGAGCGCGGCCGCGATCGTGAGCGTCTACCTCATCCCGACCCTGTGGGGCGTCGTCTTCTCGTTCGGAGTGCTGCGGAAGCTGAGTCCGTGGCTGGACAGCGCGCGGTCGGTAACCTGGATGCAGGAGGCGCGGTTCGACGGCCATCTCGGCCAGATGGCCGTCTCGTCTGCGCTGTGGGTCCTGGTGCCGCTGGTGGCCGGCTTCGTCCGCACCCTGCGCCGCGAGGTCTCCTGACGGCCTCACCTGCCGGTGGCGGGTGTCGGACGTCCGCCAGGCGTCGGATGCCCGGCGGGCGGGCTGCCGGCGGGCGGGCTGGTGGCGGGTGTGTCGCCGGAGGAGCGGCGGGCTCGTCGGCGTAGCAGCGCGGCGACGCCCGCCCCGGCCAGCAGGACTCCGCTGAGCACCGGCCCGGCGGTGAACTCGGCCGCGTCCGGTTCGAGGCCGGGCCAGACGAGGGCGAACAGCAGCAGCGAGCAGATGGCCCCGACCGCGCTGGTCAGCAGCGGGAAGCGGCGGACGCCGGGCAGCCCGAGCAGCGCGAGCCCGCCCAGCACACAACCGAGGACCGCGCCCGCGAGCAGCGCCGCCCCGACGGAGTGGACCACGACGGCCGGCAGCCACCCCGGCTGCCACGACCACGAGTCGCCGTTCCAGCGCAGGCGCTTGCCGCCGCCCGCGCCGGCCGTCCCGAGCGGTGCGCCCGGCCAGACCAGCAGGTGCACCAGGCCGTGGGTGACGATGACGAATCCGCCGGCCCAGCTGGCGCCACGTCTGACCGCGCCGCGGCCGACCGAGTCTCGGCTGACGGGGCCACGGCTTACCGAGCCCTCGCTGACCGGGCCGAGGGTCACCGGGCCACGCTCACGCCGGTTCGCTCACTGCAAGGTGACCGCGTCGACGTCGGACCCGGCGTCGGCGCCCGGCCCTTCCCAGCCCGCCGGATCCTCCCGGCGTGCCGGATCCGTCCAGCCGGTGGCCGCCGAAGGAACGGTGGAGGCGGGCGTGTCCGCGGAGAGCGCGTGGAGGTCGCCGGCGGTGGCGGTACCCGACTCGGCCGCGGCGGCGAGCACCGTCGCGGCGAGGACGGGGTCCAGGTCCGGTGGAACCGACCGCAGATCCAGCAGGCAGCAGCCCTGCTCGACCCGTCCGAGGACGGACGGGCGGCCGCGGCGCAGGAAGGCGGCCAGGGCCGCGTCCAGCGCGACGGCCGCACTCGGCAGGCCGCTCTCCCACACGTCCGGCCCCGACCCGTAGACCGTGTGGCCGCCGTGGCCCGCTCCGGTTCCGACGGCGCCGCGGCGCACGGCGGCCCCGGCCCGGGCGGTGTCGTCGATGCCGTCCGAGCCGACGACCGCCCGGCTGGTCACGGCGGAGGCAGGGACCCCGGACTGCCGCAGCCAGGACGCCAGCCGCTCGGCCCGGTGCCGCAGCTCGGCGGGCTCGGCGCGCAGCGACCTGCGGACGGGGTTGTCCCCGGTGCCCAGCGTGGCCTCCAGTGCGGCCAACGTCAGTTTGCCCACCCGCAGGGCGCGGGCGAGCGGATGCCGGCGCAGCCGGTCGACCAGGTCCGCGCGGCCCAGGACGAGGCCGCACTGCGGCCCGCCGAGAAGCTTGTCGCCGCAGGTGGTGACCAGGCTGACCCCGCAGCTCAGCCAGGTCGAGGCGTCCGGTTCGTCGGGCAGGGTGGGCTCGGGGTGCAGCAGTCCGGATCCGGGATCGCCGACGAGTGGCACACCGCGGCCGGCGCACAGCTCGGCGAGATCGGCGAGCGCCGGGGCCGTCGTCAGCCCGACGACCCGGTAACTGGGCGGATGTACCCGAAGTACGAAACCGGTGCCTGGCCCGATGGCGTCGGCGTAGTCGCCGAGTGTGGTCCGATTTGTGGTCCCAACCTCGCGCAGCCGGGCTCCGGTCGACGTCAGCAGCTCGGGCAGGCGGAGCCCGTCGGCTGTCTCGATGAGCTCGCCGCGGCTGATGACTATCTCCCGGCGGCCCGCGAGCGCCGCGGCCGACAGGATGAGCGCGGCCGCATTGTTGTTGACCACGTGCACGGAACGGGCCATTGGCACGGCCGCGGCCAGCGCGGTCATCGCCGTGCGGCCGCGCCGGCCGCGGCGACCCGTGACCAGGTCGACCTCGACGTCGCAGGTCCCGGCCGCGGCGTCGAGCGCGGTGCGGGCCGCCGGGGACAGCGGCGCGCGGCCGAGGCCGTCGTGCAGGAGAATGCCGGTGGCGTTGATCACCGGGCGTGGGCCTCCGGCCTGCCGGGCGGGCGCCACCAGCACGGCGGTCGGCGCGGGCGTGGTGAGGAACCGCGTCGGCTCGGTAAGAGGTCGACCTGGATCGGCGGTCACCTTGAGTGATGTTAATGGCCCTTATCTGTGATGGATGGTTGGCTCTCCGTCGTCTGTCCCCGATGCGTGGCCTGACTGTCGTCCTGAGACGGGATCGCCGTGGGTTCCGTCAGGGCGTTGTTGGGGGTAGCTTCGGAGCTGAAGGGGAGTAGCCCCGCCGTGTGGCCACCGGCCGTGTCCGATCGCCGCGCCCGTGTCACCGCGCTCCGTGCGCGGCGGATGCGCCGCGGTCGTCGGGCCGCCGGGGAGCCGCACGGTCCGGCGCGTCGACATACTGGCCCGACCTGTTCGGGCCCGGCCGTCGGGCCTGACCTCCGTCAGGTGGGCGAGACCTTCGATCTGGCTGTCATGCCGGGTCGAAGGCGGCTCCCGTCCCGGCCCGGCTCCAATGAGAGGGACCCGAGCCGTGAGCCTCACCGCCGTACTTGTCACCTTCGGTGTGATCTTCCTGGCGGAACTGCCTGACAAGACGATGGTGGCGAGCCTCGTGCTGGGCAGCCGCTACCGTCCCCTCTACGTCTGGACGGGTGTCGCGGCCGCCTTCGCGATCCACGTGACAGTGGCGGTCGCCGCCGGCAGCGCGATCTCGCTGCTGCCCGGGCGGCTCGTCGACGCGGTCGCGGCGGTGCTGTTCGCGCTCGGCGCGGTGCTGGTGCTCCGCGAGGGACGCGAGGAGACCACGGACGAGTCCGAGCCCAGCCCGGCCGAGGCGCTGCCCGCGCCGAGGGCTGCCACCGTGGTCGCGGAGCCGGCGGGCGGTGCCGGTGCGGCTGGCGGTGCTGGCACCGGGCATGCGTCCGGCCCGGTTCCCGCTGCGGAGCCGAGTTCGGCGCGCCCGGCGAGCGCGGACCCGTCGCGGTCCACGTTCCCGCGGGTCGCGGCGACGTCCTTCGCGGTCGTGTTCGTCGCGGAACTCGGTGACCTCACACAGTTCTCGACGGCGAACCTCGCCGCCCGGTTCTCCGCGCCGGTGGCGGTGTGGCTCGGCGCGGTCCTCGCGCTGTGGACCGTCGCGGGTCTGGCCATCGTCGGCGGTCGTGGGCTGCTTCGTGTCCTGTCGGTAAAGGTGATCACGCGGATCGCCGCGGTCGCGTTCACGGCACTGGCGCTGATCTCGCTCGTGGACGCCATCCGCGGCTGACCGCCCGGCACGGGCCCGGTTCGCCGGCCGAACGCGGCGCGGCAGACTCCGCACATGCCGCCGCGACGCAGGACCGACCTTTGGCAGCCGCTCCCTCCGGCCATCGACGACCAGCCCGGGAGTGCCGCCGCGTCCGCGGGAGGTGGCCGCCGGGTCGTCCGTGGAACCGTCGACGACCTGGCCGCGGCCGTCAGCGAACTCGACCCGGACGCCGGTGGCCTGACCGGGACGACGGTGGAGTCGATCGTCCTGGCCGGCGCCCGTGTCCTGGGCGGGCGGGTCACGGGCCTGCGGTTGCGCGACATGGTCGCCGATCAGGCCGTCCTGGCCGGCATCGTGCTCGACGGGGGCGGCGCGACGCGGGTCCGGGCCACCGGCGGCCGGGTGTCCGGCACGGTGTGGATCCGCGGGGAGCTCAACGACGTGGTGTTCGACCAGGTACGGGCGGACGGGCTCGCGCTGCGGGCCTGCCTGCTGCGCCGGGCGCGGTTCGTGAACTGCGACCTCTCCGGGCTGGATATGACGGACACACGGCTCGACCACGTGCGGTTCGAGGACTGTGATCTCAGCTCCGCGATCTTCACTGGTACGCAGATCGCGGCGGCTCAGCTGCGGGGATGTCGTTTCGACGGCGTGGTGGGAGCCGATGGCCTGGCTGGAGCCGAGGTGGACTCGTCGGACCTGGCGAGTCTCGCCGGGCCGATGGCCGCCGCGCTCGGAATATCTGTGGTCTGAGCGTTTCCGCCCGTACCTGGGTTGTGCCTGGTCGCGTTCGGTGTAGCGGGCGATACCGGTGCTGGAGTGATACAGGCGGACCGCGACCGCGACCGCGAGGCCGCCGGTCGCGCGCGTGACGGCCGTCGCCTGAGGTACCCGTGGTCCGGAGGCTCGACCCCGACCTCCGGTCCGGATGACCGATTCGGATGTCCTTAGTGGGAATTCTCCTGATTTCGGGTGAAGGTGGAGGATCGCCGGAATGCGGAACGTGATGAAAGGCGCGCGGACCCATGAACGGGATGTTTCCGCCCTGCTGGGAGACCTCGCGACGGTCCGTGCTTATATCGGTGCGTCGATCGCGCTTGTGGCGATGTGGACACGAAGAGTGCCCCAATACGCCCGATCGAACCGGTGGCGATGGGGCTGCCGGCGGACAGCGGAGGGAACGGCGACGAGATGATCACGGAGGAGGGCAGCTGCGGTGCCTGGCAGCGCGTGCCCGAAGAGATAGCGATACGGCTCGACGATGTGCCAGGAGCCGCGTACGAGGTGCCCAGCGAGGTGACCTGCGCGCTTCAGCAGGGCCACCCGGACAACCACATGGCGGTACTGCAGGGATGGGGGAACGAGGAGGTCTGGCTGTCGTGGTCCGCCCCGAGGACCATCACGGCTCCCGGGTGCCGCGCCGAGGGGATGACCTGCCTGCTTCCGACCGGCCATCAGGGCCACCACTATGTGATCATGGCTGACGTGGTGGAGGACGAGGGCCCGTACTGGGTCGCCGACCGCGCCGATCTGGACACGCGGCGGGCCGGCGTCCCCGGGGGCTGACCGACCTGGCTGTTCTCCGCTGGCAGGCAGTGGCCCGGCAGTGGTGTCCCGCCGCGGGCACCTGCGGTTTCAGGGCCGCCGCGGGCATCGGCGGCTTCTGGACCGCCGCCGGTACCAGCGTCTTCAGGGCCGCTGCCGGTGCTGGCCGAAGACGAGGACGACCTCGGTGTCGGTGACGAAGTCCTGCAACCGGGCCTCGGCCGGCACGGAGGCCAGCGCCTGGCGCAGGCCTCCGGCCGTCGTGCCCTCGGTCGCCACGACCGTGAGCCGTGAAGCGCCCCCGGCCGGCTCGGGTGCGGCCCGGAACGCGGCCGGCCGCGTGGAGACGATCGTCATCAGGTGATCGACTATGCGGAGGATCTCGTCCGGCTCGAGGTCGACGAAGGCGGCACGGCCCGGTTCCGGCGGTTCGATCCGCAGCCGCACGGTCACCTCCTCCTCCTTGCCTTCCGTGTCCTCGTCGTCCGTGATCTCGTTGTCGCTATTGACGTGAGCGCCCCGGGACCCGCCCGTGGGCCCAGTCTCCGGACGGCCCCCCGAACCGGGCGTCACGGTGACGGTGACGGCGGTCCCGTCGACCCGGCCGACGAAGATCCTGGTGTCACTCGGGAACGTCGGGACGTCGGTCGGGGCCGTCGTGGTGCCGGTCGGGGAGATCGCCGGATCCGAGGGTGACCCGGAGTGAGCGTCGCGCGGCCCGGTGGCCGGGGCCGTGATGGGGCTGGGGGTGGATCGGGGCATCGTTACTCCTGTCCGCGGCCGAGGGATTGCTCGATCGCTGTTCACGGGACGACGCTCTCATGTGAATTTCGGCCATTACACCCCGCGGGCCGGGGAGCTTTACCCGGCATCCGCCTTTCCTCGACGGATCGGCGGCGGAGATCGGTGGAGGTGGCCGCGGTGGGCCGTCCCGCGTGAAACAGGACCACCGTGAAACAGGACCACAGAGAGACGCAAATTCCGCCGGTCGGTTGCTCCACGTAAACCAGATTGCTTCAGGTAGCTGTTCTACGCCATCGGGTGTCAGCGCAGGCCGGGGGAGATCGCTGTGGCCGCTCCCACGCCCGCCCACGGCGAAGACGCGGACGGATGAAAACGTGACGGACGCGCGGGTGTGAGCCCGATAGCGGAGGGGTAGTAGCTGGATTATCGCGCTTGTCAGGAGCGCGTCGCGCCGCGGGAGGCAGGCCGGCCGTGCTTCCCGCCCCGCACCGTCGTTTCGGCCGACAGCGGAGCCATGGTCCCCAGCGTGCGTGTGGAAGTGACAGGTCGGGACGCTGTCGTGGTGCACCCGGTTGGCGAGATCGACTACTCGTCACTGGAACCGCTGCGGGAGGCGTTGCTCGACGCCCGAATCGCCGGAGTTCGTGAGATCGTCGTCGATCTCGAGCAGGTCTCGTTCCTGGACTCGCAGGGGCTTGCCGTGATCCTCTACGCGCACCAGCGGCAGCGGTCCGCGGGCGGGCGCCTGATTCTGCGAAACCTGAACGAGAACACCTACCGGCTGCTCGACGTGACCAATCTGACGACCGTGATCGACGTCGACCACGGCTCGGTCGCCGTCCCGAACGGCACGCGCTCCAATGCTGCGCGTCCGAACGGCATGCGGGCGAGCGGCGCGCGTGGCATGGAACGGTGGCCGGGAGTGGTGTCGCGCCGCGGAGCCTGAGCTGCCCGGCCCCTGAACGGACCCGTCGCTGCGTCCATCCACGGCACCGGGCCTAGCCGCGCGCCGGGTGCCGGTAGGAGACGTCGGCGGCGTGCCGGCGGAACCCGAGCCGGGTGTAGAGACGGACGGCGCGCGCGTTGTCCTCGTCCACGTAGAGCATCACCGAGGCCAGGCCGATGTCGCGCAGGTGCCGCAGACCCACGATCGTCAACGCCGCGCCCAGCCCGGTGCCCGCCGCCGCCGAGGCCACTCCGACGACGTAGACCTCACCGATCGGCCCTGGTTGCCCGGCCGGCTGGTCCGGCGCGGCGGGGTGCTCGGGTACCGGGTCCTGCGGGTGCACCTTGGTCCAGTGGAAGCCGAGCAGGGCGCCGTTCCGTTCGGCGAGGAAGAAGCCGGCCGGGTCGAACCAGGACTCACCCTCCCGCGCACGCAGGTCGTCCAGCGTCCAGCGGCCCTGCTCGGGGTGGTCGGCGAAGGCCTCGGCGTTGACGGCGAGCCAGGCCTCCTCGTCCACGCCCACTTCGAAGGCCCGGATCGTCACGTCGGCCGGGATGATGGGCCTTGGCAGATCATCCGGATCACCGGGGCGGGCCGAAGCCAGGGGCCGGCGCAGCTGCAGGAGCACCCGCTCCCGGTCGAACCCGTTGCGCGCGGCCAGCGCGGCCGCGGCCGGTGTGTCCCCGTGTGCCCAGATGTTCAACGAGACCGGTGACGTCGTCGCGAAGAGGGCGTGGACGAGCGCGGTGCCGACTCCCCTGCGGCGGTGGTCGGGATGGACAACCAGCTCAGCCTGCCGCTCCATGGCCGTGCCGCCGAGCGCCGCGTAGCCGACGACAGCCGAGCCGGCGCGGGCGACCAGGTGCTCCACGCCGCCACCGACCGGGCCGGGGCGGAGGGCGAGGCGGACGTCCTCGGAGACGCCGCCGTTGCCGTCGGCCCGCTCGGCCGCGGCCAGCAGGTCGGTGATGGCGGCGATGTCGGCCACATCGAGCGCGCGGAGCCAGCTCAGCGAGGTCACCAGTCGACGTTAGTGCGTCCGGGCCGGACATTCGCCCGGCACGAGGACGTTCCCCAGAACGTCGATCTTCCCGGTACCGGTGTCAATGTGACGAGCGCCGGCGGGGGGCGGTGGCGGCGGGACCTGTGTCCCGCCCGGTCGCGGCGGAGCCTGCGTCTGCACGTGACCACGAGGTTACGTCAGGCGTCAACGGACGCCGACCATGGCTGTCCGTGACCGGTGGCGGAAGGCGCCGGTAGCGGAAGGCGCCGGTGGCGCAGGGCGATGGTGGCGGAAGACGCCGGAAACGCCGAAAGGGTCCGGCGGTCGTCGTCACCGACGACCGTCGGACCCTTTCGGAACGCGCGCGGTGGTGCTGGCGCGAGCCCCGTGCCTGTGGAGCAAGTGGCGCCTGTGGAGCGGGTAGCGCCAGTGGTGAGGTCAGACGCGCTCGGGGGTGCGGATGTCGTCCCGGTCCATACGGTTGGCACCGGACTCGGGCAGCGGCGAGATCGGCGGCGCCACGAACTTGTAGCCAACGTGGCGGACGGTTCCGATCATCGCCTCGTGCTCGGGCCCGAGCTTCGCCCGCAGCCGGCGGACGTGCACGTCAACCGTGCGGGTGCCGCCGTAGTAGTCGTAGCCCCAGACCTCCTGCAGGAGCTGCGCGCGGGTGAAGACCCGCCCCGGGTGCTGCGCGAGGTACTTGAGCAGCTCGAACTCCTTGAACGTGAGCTCGAGCGGACGTCCACGCAGCTTGGCGGAGTAGGTGGTCTCGTCGACCGACAGGTCGCCGGACCGGATGACCCCGGCCTCGGCCGTACCGCCGGCGGCGGCGACCCGCCCGATGGCCAGGCGCAGCCGCGCCTCGACCTCGGCGGGACCCGCGGTGTCGAGGACCACGTCGTCGACGCCCCAGTCCGCCGACACGGCGGCGAGCCCACCCTCGGTGACAAGGGCGAGCAGCGGGGTGGTGAGCCCGGTGGTGCGCAGCAGCCGGCACAGGCCCCGCGCGATCACGAGCTCACGGCGGCCGTCGACGACGATCACATCGACCGGCGGTGCGTCGAGCAGTGCGCTTGCCTCCAGCGGTGCCACCCGGACCGTGTGCGTGAGCAGGCCGAGCGACGGGAAGGACTCGGCTGACGGACCGGGGGCGTTGGTGAGCAAAAGGACGACGCTCAAGACGGCTCCTCCAGGTGCGGTGTGTGTTGGGGCAGCGTCGACCCAGCGATCCTTGTCTCCGGTGTCCCACGTTCCACGACCGTCATGGGCATGAAACGAGCACCGGTCCATGGGGAGGATAGCGGAGTGCCCTACTCCGCTCCTACTGTCTACCGACTTCTTCCCACCGCAGACGCTGAGATCCTGGCCACGGAGCTGCGTAATCGTGTTCCCGCGGTGACAGACCCGCACGGGGTCTGCGTCGTTCTCGTCCACGGGTTCTCCGGATCGATCGGGCGACCCGCGCTGCGTGCTGTAACAGCCGGATTGCGCACGCACGTGAGTGTGCTGTCGATGGACCTGCGAGGTCACGGCAGATCGACCGGCACCTGCACTTTCGGGGACCGCGAAGTCCTGGATGTCGACGCGGCGGTAGGCGAGGCGCGACGGCTCGGCTACCGCGAAGTGGTCACTATGGGGTGGTCCATGGGTGGTGCCGTGGTGGTCCGGCACGCGGGGCTGGCAGCCGGCGGCGAGCCGGCGCACGGGCACCGGGTCCGGCACCGTCCGGACGCGGTCGTCGCCGTCAGTGCCGCGAGCCGGTGGTTCGTCCGCGACACGGCGCCGATGCGCCGCATCCACTGGTTCGCCGAGACGGCGTCCGGACGAGCCGCGGCCCGGGTCGCCCTGGGCGTGCGCATCGCCGCGCAGCCATGGCCGGCGGTGCCGCCCTCGCCGGTCGAACTCATCGGACGGATCGCGCCGACGCCCGTCCTGATCGTGCACGGTGACCGTGACTCGTACTTCACGCTCGAGCACCCGCGGGCGCTGGCCGCCGCGGCCAGCCCGACCGGGCAGCTGTGGGTGGTCCCGGGATTCGGCCACGCCGAGGCCGCCGCCACCGCGGGCCTGCTCGACCGCATCGGCGCCCACCTGCCCGATCTGCTGGCCGGCCGTCCCGAGTGGTCGGCGCGCGCGGGGCGCATCGCCGGGGAGACGGCCGAGGGCCTGGGGGCGGGTCTCGACGCTGGCCGGGGGGTTGGCCGGGGCCCGGGAGGTGACACGTCCCCAATACTGGGCGAACCGTCGTCCGGAGTCCTGCGGCCACCGGTCGCGCGGCGGGGAGCGGCGGGGGAGTGGCGTCGTTCCGGCCCTGGCCGAGGGAGCCGGTCACGACGCGGTTGACGTGGATTGAGTCGACGTGGACTGACCGGACGCGGTCGACGTGGACTAGACGTGAAGGAGAACCGTGGCACGCATCATGGTCAGGTACTGGGCCGCGGCCCGCGACGCGGCCGGCGTCGCCCAGGAGGAGCTCGACGCCGCCACCCTCGCGACCGCGCTGGCCGACGTCACCGAACGCCGGGGCGAGCGCCTCGGTGCGGTACTCGCGAGGTGCGCCTTCCTGGTGGACGACGAGCCCGTCGGCCGGCGTGATCCCGACAGCGTCACGCTGCGGGAAGGCGCGCTCATCGAGGTGTTACCCCCGTTCGCGGGGGGATGAGCCGCTCTCTCTTTGACGTCGTGCTCGCCGTTTCGGGGTCGATGGGGCTGCTCTGCTCCTGAAGCGGCGAGTGGGACGGCGAACGACAAGTAGTTCGATGATTCGGTGCGGCCTGGGTCGCGATGACGGCGCTGGGTGCGGGCGTCCGCGGCCGGCTGACGCACGGACACATGCAGCCACCGTTGGGCCCTGGAATCTTCGTCGATCGACCGTGGCAGCATGGTGCGGTGCCCACGCCCGAGCCCGGTTCGCCCGGATCGCCGGAAGTCGCCCGGCCGGTCGGTGCGGCACGCCCGGCCGAACCGGCCCTGCCGGATCCGTCGGTCGCGCCGGGCGAACCGGACCTGCCGGTCCCATCGGTTCTGCCGGGTGGGCTTGAGGCGGTGTCCGTCGGGGCGACGGTCGCGGTGCTGGCCGCCGGTGCGGCGTTCGCGGCGGTCGCTGGTCCCTGGGCGCTGGCGGGAGTGCTGCTCGCGGCGCAGATTGTCCTCGGCTGGGCGTGGACGCGCTCCCTCGGTGCCTCGGCGGGAACCGTCGCCCTCGTCGCCGGCAGCGCGCTGGCCTGTGACCTCGCCGTGCTCTGGCCCGGCGACGGCGAAGCGGGCGGTCACGGCTACGACGACAATGGGATCGGCACGGTCGCCGGCGTCATCGGGGTCTCCCTCGCGGTGACGGTGCTCTACCAGCTCGCGCGGCGCGTACACCGGCCCGGCCCCGCGGCGGTGCCCGCGGAGGGTCGGCCGTCCCGCGCGGCGGACCGGGTCAGCGGTGACATGGCTGCCGCGCTGGGCGGTGTCGCCGTCACCGCCTTCCTGACCGGATTCCTGGTGCTGCGCTCGGAGGCCGGAGCCCCGAACCCCGCCGACAGCATGGTGATCGCCGGGCTGATCGGGGCCGGGACGTCGGTACTGGCCGGCCGGCTGCTGGCCGCGCTCGCCGGCCTCGGCCGTTTCGCGGCGCCCGGCGGACCTGGCTCGGTGGGCGGGGGTGTGGCACGAGCTGTGGTCCTCATCGCGGCGGCGTTCGGCGCCATGGCGGGTGCGGGTGCGGGCTCGCTCTACGGCTCGCTCACGGACCTCGGGGCGGCCCCGGCGGCCGCCCTCGCCGCCGCCGGGGCCGTTGCCGCCGCGTGCGTGAGCCTCCTGCTGGGCCAGACCGCGCCCGAGGCACCGTCCGCGCCGGACTCCGAGCCACGAGCCGGGGCCCTCGCCCCGGGTGGCCTCGCTCCGGGTGGCCTTGCCTCGGGCAGCCCTGTCTCGGGCAGCCCTGCCTCGCGTGGCGTTCTCGCTCCGGGAGGCGCCCTGGCCGGGGTGCTGCTCGGCGCGCTGCTCCCGATCGCGCTGGCGGCGCCCATGGTGTACCTCGTCGGCAGGCAGCTTCCCGGATGAGCCCCGGTGGCCGGCGCGGCCTGCGCATCTTCCTGATCACAATGGTCGTGGCTCTGATCGTCGTCGGGGTGCTGGACCGGGTCGCCGCACGCGTGGTCGCCGACCAGATCGCGACCAGGGCCCAGAACGCCGAGAACCTGGCGCAACGGCCAGATGTGTCCCTCGGCGGCTTCCCCTTCCTCACCCAGGTCGTCGCCGGCCGGTATCGCGACGTCCAGCTCGAGGTCCGCGGCTACGAGCAGGACGGCACACGGATCGATCGCGTCCACGCCGACCTGACAGGGGTGCGGCTCCCGCTCTCCGACGTCCTGCGCGGCGCGGTCGAGCGGGTGCCCGTCGACCAGGTCGACGCCGAGGTCGACCTGACCTTCAACGACCTGAACGCATACCTGGCCAGTCAGAACTCGCAGCTGAAGATCAGCCCGGCCGGGCAGGGGATCCAGGTCGGCGGAACGGTCGATCTCCTCGGCACGGCCTACCCCGTCTCCGGTACGACCGATATCGGCGTCGCGCCGGACGCTGTCACCTTCACCCCGCGCGACCTGGCCCCCGGCCTGGCGGCGGTGATCCCGCCGGGCCTGCTCGACACCGTCCGCTCACTGCTCACGGTGCGGGTGCCGGTGACCGGGCTGCCGTTCAACATGAAGCTGCGGTCCGCCACAGTGGGCGCCGACCGGCTGACGTTCGCCGCTGGTGGGGAGAACGTGCTGCTCGACGCCACCGTCGCCCCGACGGTCGCCCCCGCGGGCACACCCGGCCTCTGACCCGCGGCCCGGCGCGCACGCGCGCCTCGCGCCTCGCACGGAGGTGGGAAGGTTTCGCGGTCCTGAGGCGCTGCACCCGCCATGACCGGCGTGTGGGTCCTGCTGGCGGCACTTGTAGCGGCGACCGGGGTCGGCCTGGTGACCAGGGCGCGGGACGGCCGGTTCCGGGTGTCCCGGGTGCGCGGTGGTCCCCGGGGCGCCGGCGCGCGCCGCGGTGACCAGCACGGAGGTGGTGAACGTGAGGGTCGTGGGGACGCGGGTCCGGCGGCGGTGACCGGTGTCGGTGCGGTGCCGGGCCCTGATCCGGGCGATCACCGCCCCGAGGCGCCTGGCGAGACGGCGCCTGGCGAGACGGCGCGGGGCGGGCGGGGTGGTCTGACGGCGGAGCTTGCGGCGCTGGGGCACGTGCCCGGCGAGGTCGCGACCCTGCTGCAGTTCTCGACGGCGTTCTGCGCCCCCTGTCGGGTGGTCCGGAGGGTGCTCGCCGACGTCGCCGCGATCGTGCCGGGGGTGCGCCATGTCGAGGTGGACGCCGAGTCGCACCTGGAGTTGGTGCGCAGGCTGGGTGTGCGCCGGACGCCGACGGTGCTCGTCCTCGACGCCGAGGGTGTCGAGGCACGCAGGGCGAGCGGTGCGCCGCCGACCCGGGACGCCGTCCTGGCGACCCTCGCGTCGCTCGTCGAGTCGGCGCCCGGAGACCATCGGAAGGGTACTGATGGTGATTCGGTGGGTCTGTCGGGTAACGCTTAACACAGACGTGACGTTCGCTGCTACCGTGACACGAACCATGTGCAGCACTGAGCTGGTCAAGCGCCGCGCGGTCGACCTGTGCCGCGTGAGCAGCTGCTTGTGTCGCATCTTCTGACAGCGCGTTGACGTACGTCCGCGCCCGTGCCGGCCGGGTGTGGCAGCCCCGCCCGGCTGCCCGAGCTCGTTTGCAGGTCAGGAGAACAGCACCATGGTGGATCCACGTGGGCCGCGGTTCGCCGCGGCCGTGACCACTGTTGTACTCGCCGTAACGATCATTACCGGTAATCCGTGGCTCCTGCTCGCGCAGACCGTGGTCTTCCTGGTCGGCGCCGTGGCCGGGATCCGAAACGCCCCCTACGGGCTGGTGTTCCGTCACCTCGTCCGGCCGCGGCTCGGCCCGCCCGCCGACCTGGAGGACGAGGCGCCCCCGCGGTTCGCCCAGGCCGTGGGCGCCGTGTTCGGCGTGCTGGGAACCGTCGGGCTGCTCGCCGGGCCTGCCGCGCTGGGCTACTCGGCGGCGGCCCTCGCCTTCGCCGCGGCCTTCCTGAACGCGGCGTTCGGATTCTGCCTCGGATGCCAGATCCACCTCGTCCTACGTTCCGCAACCGTGAAGGGAGCACGCACATGAGCCGTGAGAACGCGCTGGTCGACGCGACCTGGGTGGAAGCCCACAGCGGCGACCCCAAGGTCGTCCTCGTCGAGGTCGACGAGGACGTGTCGGCCTACGACAAGGGCCATATCCCCGGCGCAGTGCGGCTTGACTGGAAGTCCGAGCTGCAGGACCCGGTGATCCGTGACTTCGTGAACAAGGAGCAGTTCGAGAAGCTCCTGTCGGAGAAGGGCATCGCCGACGACGACACCGTGGTGCTCTACGGCGGCAACAACAACTGGTTCGCCGCCTACGCCTACTGGTACTTCGTCCTCTACGGCCACGCCGAGGTCCGCCTGCTCGACGGCGGCCGCAAGAAGTGGGAGCTGGACGGCCGCGAGCTGACCATCGAGGTCACCCCGCGCGCGGCGACCAAGTACTCCGCCTCGGAGGCGCGTACCGACATCCGCGCGTTCCGCGACGAGGTCATCACCGCCATCGGTGACAAGAACCTGGTGGACGTCCGCTCGCCCGACGAGTTCAGCGGCCGCCTGCTCGCCCCGGCGCACCTGCCGCAGGAGCAGTCGCAGCGGGCCGGCCACGTGCCGACCGCGAAGAACATCCCGTGGGCGAGGACCGCCAACGAGGACGGCACCTTCAAGTCGAACGCCGACCTGGAGAAGCTGTACTCCGAGGCCGGTGTCGACCTGTCGAAGGACACCATCGCCTACTGCCGGATCGGGGAGCGCTCCGCGCACACCTGGTTCGCCCTGCACGAGCTGCTGGGCCTGGCGAACGTCAAGAACTATGACGGCTCGTGGACCGAGTACGGCTCCCTGGTGGGCGTGCCGATCGAGAAGGGTGCCTGATCATGTGTGGCGCTACCAGTGGTGGACCCTCGGTGGAAGGAATCGACGTGGCCAAGGAGACCGTGATCCAGGGCGTCGTGGTGAAGGACGGGTCGCCGGTCTCGACCGGCTACGCCCGGCTGCTCGACTCCGGCGGCGACTTCACCGCGGAGGTGCCGCTCTCGGCGACCGGCCAGTTCCGTTTCTTCGCCCGCCCCGGTGAGTGGACGGTCCGCGCGCTCGTCCCCGGCGGGAGCGGTGAGCGCAAGGTCGTCGCCCGGCAGGGCGAGCCGGTCGACACCCAGGTCGACGTCGCGGCCTGACCTCGTCTGACACTTCTGGGCATCCGGCTGGCAGCTTGGTGCCCGGTGGCGGCCGGGTCCCGAGGAATCGCCTCCCCGGGACCCGGCTGTTACGCGTGGGGCGCCATCCCAGGTGGGACGAGTGTGGCCCGGAGTGGTGGTCAGCTCGTGGCCTGGCGCGGGGCGGGAAACCTGTCGGCGGGCTCGGCGTCGTCCACGACGCCGAACGGGATGCTGGTGGGGACCGCGAAGGCCATCGGGCCCACGGTGAAGTGACGCAGGTCGTTGTCGACGGCGAAGGTCGCCGCGGCGCTGCGGTCGGGGAACGGCGCGACCACGCGACGGACCGTGTGCCGGCCCGCTCCCTCGAACTGCACCACGGCGAAGAGCATCTCGGACTCCGGCATCATGCGATCATGAAAGCGCATCCCGGCGTTCCGGTGAACGCGCCGCGTCGTGTGCTGTCAGTGGTCTGCCGTGCGCGTGCAGAAGTAGCGCGCATTCTCGGTGCACACGCACCGCTCATGTGCAGGTGCGTATAACGCGAACGTCAGCCACCTGCGGACGCCGGCCACATGCGGACGCCGGCGGAGCGGACGTCAGTAGACGAGCGCCTGGACGTCGTCGGCGAGCGCCTCACTCACGAAGACGGCCGCCCCGGCGATGCGGACCCCGGGAATGACGTCGTCCGGGCCGATCGACCGGCGGGCGGCGCACTGCGTGCACAGGGTCACCCGGCCGGCGGTGAGAATCGCGTCGAGAAGATCGTTCAACGGCGCGGCCTCCGGCAGCGAGAACTCCGCGGCACGCCCCGGGAGCGCGAACCAGGCCGATTCGCCGGTGAGCCACAGGGAGACATCCACTCCGGACGCGACGGCCACCGAGGCTACGGTGAAAGCCTGGGAGCAGCGTTCCGGGGCGTCGGCGCCGGCGGTCACCTTGACGAGCAGCGAACGGGTCACCCGTCCAGTGTGCCGTGCCGGGCCACCGCGGGCCGGCGGCTGGTAGCTGGTGGCTGGTGGCGGACACGCACCGGCCAGGTGCGGTACGGGGCAGGCGTTACGGAACGCGTCAGGGCACGGCCTAGGCTGTGGTCCGTGCTGCACTACTTCATGAGCGGCCTGCTGGTGGCCATGGCGATGCTGATCGCCTGGTTCTCCGGCTACGCCGTCTACAAGCTGTACGGAGGCCAGCGCTGAGCGGCCGGGCGAGAGGTGGCAGGACGATGAGGGCGGACGCGACCGGCGACACGGCGGCACGCGGCGACAGAGCGGCACACGGCGACACCGCGAGCGGCGGAGCTACCGGCGGCACGGCCGGGAACATCGCGACGGTCGACCTGCACCCGAGCCTGCTGCCGCTGGCGTTCCTCGTCGGGACCTGGCGCGGCGAAGGCGTCGGCGGCTACGAGGGCATGGAGTCGTTCCACTACGGCCAGGAGATCACCTTCGCGGCGGACGGGCGCCCCGCGCTCGGCTACGTCTCGCACACCTGGTGGTCCGACGAGCCGCGGGACGGCCGCGAGCCCGGCAGCCCGCTGGCCACCGAGACCGGCTTCTGGCGGGTCCAGCCACCGGCCACCGAGCCCGGCCCCGACGGGAAGGTGAACGGGAGCCCGGTCGTCGAGGTGATGCTCGCCCACCCCTTCGGCATCGCCGAGATCTACGTCGGGACGGTCACCGGAACCAGGATCGATCTCGACTCGAACGTCCTGATCAGGACGGCCACCGCCCGGGAGGTCACCCGGTCGGTCCGGCTGTACGGCCTGGTCGAGGGCGGTGACCTGGCGTACGCGATCGACATGGAGGCCGGCGGCAAGCCGCTGCAGTCCCACCTCTCCGCCCGCCTGCACCGCTCACCGTCCTGATCCGGCACCGGCCGGGTTACCGGCCGGTCGGGGCTGTCGGCCGGCGGCTGGGGCGTCAGGTGGGGCGGGGGGCGGTGCCGGCGTCGGCGGCCAGCCTGGCGCGCCAGGCGCGTTCGCGCTCGATGGCGCCGGCGAAGCCGAGCGCGATGGCCGGGTCGAAGTTGTCGTCGGCGTAGGAGCCGACGCAGCCGAGGAGGCGGTCGACCTCCTCGGCGGTGACCGCGGTCAGCGGGACCTGGCCGGTCAGGAAGATGTCGCCGACGCGGTCGATCGAGAAGTGCACGCCGTAGGTGCGGGCGTTCCGGCTGAGCAGGAAGCCGTAGGTACCGGCGGCGTTCTCGGCGGGCGCGCGCATGAAGAACGCCTCGACGAGCAGCGTGTGGTCCTGGACCACGAGCCAGGTCATGGTGCGCAGCTTGTGCTCGCCTTCGAGCGTGACCAGGAAGGCGCCGGTGTCGGGGTGCTCGTAGGCCACGCCGAGGTCGTCCAGGGCGGTACTGATCAGCTTGTCGAGCCGTTCGCGTTCCGCGCCGTCGATGGGTGCCGTCATGCGCAGGGACCTCCCCGTTCGTGGTGCCGGTCAAGCCGGGCGGGCGCGGTGACGCCGAGCCCGGCCGAACCCGCCGTCGGCGACGCTAGCCGACTCGGCGACGGAGGGTACGCCCGAGTGGCTGGTCCGCCGAGCGGGTCGGCGGTGACCGGCTCGCCGGGGCGGGTCAGACGGCGACGGCCGCTGGTGAGATCGCCGCCTGGTAGCTCGCGAGGACGCCCTTCGCGGTCGCTGTCCAGCCGAAGCTCGCGGCGCGCAGTCGGGCGCCTGTCGACAGGTGCCGGCGCCAGCGTTCCTCGGTGAGGATGCGTTCCAGGGCGTCGGCGTAGTCGGCGGGCTCCCAGCCGTGGACGAGGACTCCGGACGTCCCGTGGGCGACGGCGGTGCGCAGGCCGCCGACGGAGGCGGCCACCACGGGGGTGCCGCAGGCCTGGGCCTCGACCGCGACCAGGCCGAAGCTCTCGCTGTGGCTGGGGACGACGACCGCCGTCGCCGCGCGGTACCAGTGGGCGAGCTGCTCCTGGGGTACCGGCGGCTGGAAACGGACGATGTCGGTGATGCCGAGTTCGGCGGCGAGCTTGACCAGAGAGTCCGGGCGTTCGAGCCCGGAGCCGCTCGGGCCGCCGACGACGACGACCGCCAGCTGTCCGCGGCGGTCGGGGTCGCGGTGGATGAGTTCGGCCGCGGCGGCGAGCAGGACGTCCGGTGCCTTGAGCGGCTGGATGCGTCCGACGAAGAGGAGGAGCTGGGTGTCGGGGTCGAGGCCGACCCGCTCGCGGGCGGCCCGGGGGTCGCCGGGGCGGAAGACGTCGAGGTCGACACCGGGGGCGACCACGTCCACCTTGCCCGGCGCCGCGCCGTAGAGCTGGGTGAGGTGGCGGCGCTCGGTGTCGGTCGACGCGATGAGCCGCGTCGCCGCCTTGATGATCTCCTGCTCGCCCTGGACGCGCGGTTCCGGCTCGGGGCGGTCGCCGTCGGCGAGGGAGGCGTTCTTGACCCGCGCCAGGGTGTGGGCCGTGTGCACCAGAGGCACGCCCCACCGGCGGGCGGCCGACAGCCCGACCTGCCCGGACAGCCAGTAGTGCGAGTGGACGACGTCGAACCAGCCCGCTGCGTGGCCGGCCTCGGTGCGCAGGACGTCCGCCGTGAAGGCGCACAGCCAGGCGGGCAGCTCCTCGCGGCCGATGTCCTCGAACGGGCCGGCGGGCACATGCCGGACGATGACCCCGGGGGCGATCTCCAGGGCGGGTGGGAGCCGGCTGCTCACGGCCCGGGTGAAGACCTCCACCTCGGTGCCGAGCACGGCCAGCTGCCGGGCGAGCTCGATGACGTAGACGTTCATCCCGCCCGCGTCGCCGGTGCCGGGCTGCTCCAGGGGCGACGTGTGCATCGACAGCATCGCGACCCGCGAGGCTGGCTTCGGCCGGGCTGGTTCGGGATGTTCCGGCGGCGCGCCTCCGACCAGATGCACCAACCACCTCCACAGGCAGATCTACCCGACGACCGGCGCCAAAGCGGTTCAACACCGGGCGGTGGCCGTCCTATGCCCGCCCGGCACACTCGGTACGAGCTTGTATGTGCCCGGACCAGGTCGTCGCCATCCGACCGACTCCGCGCCACGGCGACGCTGTGCCAGTGCGACGCTGCACCACAGCGACGCTGTGCCAGTGCGACCCGGCATGACGGCGACCGTGTACAACAGCGTGCTTCGTGGTCGAGTTCTCCGATGGGGGGTGTGAGGGGTGTGACAGTCGCGCGGCGGCCGCCGAGGCTGGCGGCGGGGCGGGCGCGGGCGCTCGGACTGCCCACCCGGGGCACGACGGCGCCGAACCGGCTGCGCCGCGTCGACCGGTGGCTGACCTCGGCGGCCTGGTCGGCGTTGCGCGCCGCCGAGGACCCGCTCGTGGTCGACCTCGGGTTCGGGTCGTCGCCGGTCACCACCGTCGAGATGTACGACCGGCTGCGGCCGGTGCGGCCCCACCTGCGGGTGGTCGGGCTCGAGCTGGACCAGGGGCGGGTGGCCGCGGCGGCGCCGGCGGCCCGTCCGCCGGGGCTGGCGTTCGCGCGCGGCGGCTTCGAGCTCGCCGGACTGCGCCCGGTGGTGGTGCGGGCGATGAACGTGCTGCGCCAGTACGACGAGGAGGCGGTCGGCGCGGCGTGGGCGGCGATGGCCGGTCGGCTGCAGGACGGCGGGCTGCTGGTCGAGGGGACCTGCGACGAGATCGGCCGGCGGGCGTGCTGGTTCGCGGTCCCGCCCGGCGGGGTGCCCCGGACGCTGACCCTGTCGGCGCACCTGCCGAGTCTGGCCCGCCCGTCCGACCTGGCGCCGCGGCTGCCGAAGGCGCTGATCGCGCGCAACGTGCCCGGTGAGGACGTCCATGACCTGCTCACGGCGTTGGATCTGGCCTGGGAGCGGGCGGCTCCGCGTGGTCCGTTCGGGCCACGTCAGCGCTGGATCGGCGCCGTCGAGCTGCTGCGGCGGGACGGCTGGTCGGTGCTGGACGGCCCGCGCCGGTGGCGCCTCGGCGAGCTCACCGTCGCCTGGCCACCCCGCCCGCCGCGGACGTCCTGAGGCGCTTCAGCCGGTCGTGGCGTTCTCGAGGGCTTCGGTGAAGATCCGCAGCATGGCCTGGTCGAACAGGACGAAGCGGGCCTCGGTGACCGAGCTGGGGGTGGTGAGCACGGTGGTCACGGCGATGTCGGCGGCGTCGCGGGCCGGCCAGCCGTAGGCCCCCGCGCTCACCGCGGGCAGCGCGAGGGTCCGGGCCTCGATCTCGTCCGCGACGGCCAGGGAACGCGCGTAGCACGACCGGAGCAGGTGGGACCGGTCCTCGTGGGGGGTGTGGACCGGCCCGACGGTGTGGATGACGTGCTTCGCGGCGAGCCGGCCGGCGGTGGTCGCGACGGCCTCGCCGACGGGTAGCCCGCCGGGCAGGGCACCGGCCCGAAGACGGCGGCAGGCGGCCAGGATGTCGGGTCCGCCGGCGGCGTGGACCGCCCCGTCGACGCCGCCGCCCCCGAGCAGCGACGATTTGGCGGCGTTGACGATCGCGTCCACGGCCTGGGTGGTGATGTCGCCCTGAACTAGCCTCACCGTGACCATGCGGACACAGTACCGAGACCAGAGTGGGCCCCTCGCGGGAATGTCCGTTTGCCAGACGTCAACGGCCTGCGATGCGATGGAGGCGTGGCGGAGTTGGTCGTACTCGGGTTCGACAGCAGGCGCCAGGCCGAGCAGGTCTGGGAGCTGGGTCGGCGGCTGTCCCGGCAGGGGCTGGTCGACCTGGCTGACCGGGCGGTCGCGTGGCGCGAGGACAGCGGTGCGGTGCACGTGCGGCACGGGGCACGACGGATCAGATCAGCGGCGGTGGGCGGCGCGGCGTGCGGGGCCACCGTCGGTGCCGTCTTCCTGGCCCCGGTCGTGGGCCTGGCGATCGGCGCCGGCGGTGGGGCGCTCGCCGGCCGGCTCCTGATGGCCCAGGCGATGGACACTGGCATGATCCGGCGCATCGCCGGCCATCTGCAGCCCGGCCGTGCGGCGGTGTTCGCGCTGGTCCGCGAGTCCCGGCCGGCGGCGATCGCGGCGCTGCGCGAGCACCATCCGATGGTGATCAAAACCTCGCTGCCCCGGGAGCGGGAGGAGGCCCTGGCCCGCGCCCTGCGCTTTCAGTCGAGCCCGGCCTGAGGCGCCAGGGCTCCGAGCCCGGCTGAGGAGTCAGGCTCCCGATCCGGGCCGTCGAGCGGGCCCGAGGTGTCAGGCCCCCGGGCGGCGGGTGGGAGCGATCTTGTCGAGGACGGCGAGGTCGTCCGCTCGGGGCTGCCACTGGCCGGCCGCGGCGTTCGCCCGGACCTGCGCCGCGCTCGTCGCACCGGCGATCACGGAGGCGACCGCGGGCTGGGCGGCGAGGCCGCCGATCGCCACGTCCAGCAGGGAGCGGTCCCGCTCCCTGGCGAAGGTCTCCAGGGTCTCCACCCGATCGAACAGGTCGTCGGTGAGCTCGTCCTGACGGCCCGCCATCCGGGTGCCGGCCGGCGGCGCCTCGTCGCGCAGGTACTTGCCGCTCAGGACGCCGTTCTCCAACGGGAAGTAGGGGATGACCCCGATCCCGTACTTGAGGGCGGCCGGCACCAGCTCGGCCTCGACGTCCCGGACGAGCAGGTTGTAGTGGTTCTGGGCCGAGATGAACCGGGTGGTGCCGGACGCCCGTGCCGTCCACTCGGCGTCGGACACCTGCCAGGCGTCCAGGTTGCACGACCCGACGTAGCGGACCTTGCCCTCCTGGACGAGCTCGCCGAGCGCCTCCAGCGTCTCCTCGATGGGAGTGAAGGCGTCCAGGTTGTGGAGCTGGTACAGGTCGATGTAGTCGGTCTGCAGCCGGCTCAGCGACCCCTCGACCGCCTTGCGGATGTAGCGGCGGGAGGCGCGTGCGTTGAAGTCCTGGCCGTACATGCCGCCCATGTCGTTGCCGACCTTGGTGGCGAGGACGACGTCGTCGCGCCGGCCCCGGAGCACGTGCCCCAGCAGGGTCTCCGAGCCGCCCTTGTTCCCGTAGGTGTCGGCGGTGTCGAAGAAGTTGATCCCGGAGTCAAGGGCGGCCTCGACGACGGCACGCGTACCGGTCAGGTCGACCCTGGACCCGAAGTTGTTGCATCCCAGCCCGACGACGGAGACCATCAGGCCCGAAGATCCCAGGGGGCGATAACGCATGCCCTTAATACAACACGCGCACCACGAACCGTCAGCAATCAGGGTCTGGGGTTCGTGGTGCGCGCAGCTGTGGTGTTGATTTTTTGTTCTGCTGTTTTCAGTTCGGTGTCGCGGCGTCGCTGACGGCGCGGCCCGTGGCGGTGGCCGCCCGGCGGGTGGAGGTGCGCGCGGCCCGCGTCTGGCTGACGGCCGTCTTCGTCTGCTTCACCGCCTCCTCCGTCGCGGGGCTGCGCCGGATGCCGGCGACGCGCTTCTCGCCCCGGCTGGCGAAGGAGTTGTAGAGCTGGGTCGCCCGGCCCTGCAGGTCGGAAATCTGCGACCCGACGGTCACCGGAAGCGCGAGGACGGCCGAGCCGACCTGGACGGGCACCTTGGCCGCCTGGGCCGGGATCTGGCTGACCCGGTCCGAGATGCGCCGGACCTCTGTCCCGTAGGCCGTGGGAAGCGTCCGGAGCTTCTCGACCGCGAGATCGGCGGCGCCGACCGACGCGTACAGGGGCTTGCGAACATCGGAGGTTGCCGCGGGCGTGTCGCTCTTCGTCTTCGTGCCGGTGCGGGCGGTAGCCATGTGATCTCCTAGCGATCTCCGCTGGTTGTGATGGTGTTGGGTCAGGTGTTTGACGGCCCCGCGGGCGGGGTCCGGCTCGTGGTGGCCTCGCCGGCACCGTCCTCCGGTGCCACCGGGGCGCTCCTCGTACTGCTGCTACGCGGGCCTCGCCGGCCGTCCCCCGCCTTGCGGGTCGCCGCGCGCCGCGTCGTGGACGTCGGCTCGCCCGCCGTGGCGGCGGTCTTGCGCCGGGTCGTCGCGGGCCTGGTCCGCCCGGCGGGCCCCGGCCCGGCCTCGCCCGGGGCTTTCCCGCCCGGGGTGGTCTCGCCATGCTCGGCGGCAGAGGCCGCGCGGTCCGTGCCCGACGGGGATGCCGCCGAGCGCGGCGCGGGTGCCGCGGAGCCGGGCTCGGTGTCGGTCAGAGCGTCGGTCGCGGTGCCGGCCTCGACGTCGGCTTCGGTGTCGCCGGCCTCTGCCGCGGCCGGGCCCCGCGCGCCGGGGGTCAGCCCGGCGAGCGCGTTCTCCCGGCGGAACGCGTCGTAGATGTCGACGATGACCTGCTTCTGGCGTTCGGTCAGCGTCTCGTCGGCGTGGACGGCGGCCAGCAGGTCCTCGCCGCCCTCGCGTTCCTCGAGGATGCCGGCCTGCACGTAGAGGACCTCCGCCGAGATGCGCAGGGCCTTCGCGATCTGCTGCAGGATCTCGGCCGAGGGCCGGCGCAGGCCGCGCTCGATCTGGCTGAGGTAGGGATTGCTCACCCCCGCCTGGCGGGCGAGCTGGCGCAGTGAGATCTGCGCGCCGCGCCGCTGCTCGCGGATGAAGTCGCCGACATCCCGCACATGGATAGCCGCCACCGCCGTCGTCGACCTCCACAGGAACAACCGGTCAAGAGGAGGTCGACGATACGGGCTGATGCTAGCTGTGGCAAGCGGGCAGTTAGCGCAGTTGGGCCATTCGGCGCACCGCGGTCAGCTTCCCTTCTCGGCCTGCGCCAGCCAGGCGCGCTGGGTCGCGAGGGCGTTCTCGGTCTCGGTGATCTCGCGGGCCCGGCCGGCGGCGCGGGCGCGCTCCAGCTTCGCCTCGAGCTTCGCCACCGACTCGCGCAGCTTCGTCAGGAACGGGGACTCGGCGATGTCGCGACGGTCCCAACGGGCGTCGGAGGCATCGCGCAGCTTGTCCCCGATGGCGTTGAGCTGGCGTTCCAGGCTGCCGACCGCCTCGCGGGGCACCCGGCCGATCGCGTCCCAGCGCTCCTGGATCTCGCGGTACCGGCGCAGCGACCGCTCGACGTCGACGGGATCGAGCGCGGCGGCCTCGACGAGCAGCTCCTCCTTGCGGGCCTGGTTGGCGATCTGCTCCGCGTCGCGCTCGGCGTTCACGGCGTTGCGCCGGCTGAAGAAGCCGTCCTGCGCGGCCCGGAACCGGGCCCACAGCTCGTCGTCGACGTCCTTGGCGGCCCGGCCGGCCGCCTTCCACTCGACCATCAGCGCGCGGTACCGCGCGGTCGTCGGGCCCCAGTCCGTCGAGTCCGACAGCGCGACGGCCTCGGCGATGATCGCCTCCTTGCGCTCGCGTGAGCGCGTGCGCTGGGTGTCGAGCGCGGCGAAGTGCGAGGTGCGGCGGCGGGTGAACTCGTCGCGGGCCGCGGCGATCCGCCGCCACAGCGCCGAGTCGGTCCGCTTGTCGACACCGGTGATCGCGCGGAAATCGTCGCCGATGGTCCGGAAACGCTCGCTCGTCACCTTCCACTCGGAGCTGCGGGCGAGCTGTTCGGCCTCGGTGACCAGCTCCTCCTTGGCGGTGACCGCGGCGGCGACCCGGCGGGCCCGCTCGGCGGCGAGCTCCGTGCGGCGGGTGTCCGTGGCCGCCAGGACGGCGTCGAGCCGCGCGGCCAGGGCGTCGACGTCGCCGACGACCGAGGCCTGGGCCAGCCCCTCCCGCAGCCGGCGGGCGCTGCCGGCGATGCCGCCGGGGTCGACGCCACTCACCGTCAGCCGCCGCTCCAGCAACACCACCTCGGCGAGGAGGTCGTCGTAGCGGCGGCGGAAGTGGGCCAGGCCCTCCTCAGGGCTGCCCGCGCGCCACGAGCCGACCGCGCGCTCGCCGTCGGCGGTGCGCAGGTACACGGTGCCGTCGGCATCCACCCGGCCCCAGTCGTCGCCGAGTTCGTCCCGCCCGCCGGAAGGTCCGTCCCCGTCATGGTGGTGGGCGGGCCCACCAGGTCCGGTGCCGTGGCGTCCGCTGTCATCGCGGTCGCCGTCGCTGCGGTCACTCATCGCGTTCCCGAAGATCGACATCAAGATGCCTGTCATTGTTGCAGGCATCCGGCCGGAAGGGGACCGCTGGCGGCTATCGAATGAAGAAGGAGGTTCGCCGAACCTGCCCGCAACCGGTGTCGCCCCCGGGCGTGTCGGTGCGCGTCGGCCGCCGGGACGCCGCCGGGACGCCGCCGGGGACGTCACCGGGATACGACCAGGATGTCGCTGTCGCGGGTGCCTGGCGGTGTGGCCGCGCGGCGCGAGCGTCGTCACCATGGCGCGGCTCTGTTCGGTGTGTCATCAGGCGCTGGCCGTAAAAGACGTCGGGCGTTCATCTTTTCCCGCCCCCCGGTGTGTGCGGACCGGTCGCCGTCGGGCCAAGATGCGTAACCGTGGCGCAGGGGACCAGAGCCGGGCGGGACGGCTGGCGGGCGGCCGCGCTGTTGACGCCCGCCTTTGTCGGGCTGTGTGTGTTCGTCATCGGCCCGGCGATCGTGTCGGCCTTCGTCGCCGGCACCGACAAGAACCTCACCGGCCCGGACTTCCACTGGGTGGGGACGGCGAACCTGCGCGAGGCACTGGCGGACCCCGATCTCGGCCAGGCCGTCCGCAACACGCTGGTCTACTGCCTGTTGACGGTCATTCCGTCCGTTCTGTTCGGCCTGTTGCTGGCGCTCGCGGCCGAACGGGTGACCCGCGGCCGGGCGGCCGTCCGATTCGCGTTGTTCCTGCCGGCGAGTGCGAACATCGTGGCGATGGCTGTGGTCTTCCAGTACATCTTCGACAGCAGCCCCGACGGGCTGGCCAACACTCTCGTCGGATTCGTCGGCATCGATCCGGTGAACTGGCTCGGTGACCGCGCCACCGCTCTCCCGGTCGTCGCGCTGGTCGGTGGCTGGCGGCTGACCAGTTTCGTCTTCGTGGTCTATCTGGCCGGCCTGACCGCGATTCCGCGCTCGGTGTACGAGGCGGCCGACGTGGACGGCGTCCGCGGGCTCGCCCGGCTGCGCCACGTCACGCTGCCGCTGCTGGCCCCGACGACGGTGTTCCTGGGGGTGTTCGTCACCGTCCTGACGTTGCAGACGTTCGAGACGGTCGCGGTGCTCACCGAGGGCGGGCCCCTGGACTCCAGCACGACGATCATCTACTACATCTACAAGGTCGGTTTCACGGGTTCGTTCCGGATCGGCTACGCATCCATGATCGCCCTGTTGCTGCTGGTCGGGGTGGTGCTCGTCGGCGCGGCGGGAGCGCTGCTGGGCCGGCGCGTCCGGATGGCCAGGCAGCTCGACGGCATGGGCGCCGAGGATCCCGTCGCCGAAGGAGGCCGGTCATGACCAGCGAGGCGGCGAGCCCGCGGCACCGCGCCGGTGCCGGCCGGGCGCCCGGTTCGAAGCGTTCGGCAGGCGCCGGGCGGCGCGCCGTGCCGTTCTGGTCGTCGCTGTCGGCGGCGGGCCGGTTCGGGTTCCTCGCGGTCGGTATCACCGCCGCGCTCCTCCCGTTCGTCTGGATGCTGCGCACCGCGGTCGGCCCGCCGCAGAACGCCCTGCGGCTCTCGGCGAACCCGATCCCGTCCTCGGTGGGCTTCGGGGCGTTCGAGAACGCCTGGCAGGCGGGTGATCTAGGCCCCGCGCTGCTGACCGGGATCGGCGTGAGCCTCGCCGTCCTGGCGCTGCAACTGCTCACCGGGATCCCGGCGGCGTACGCGTTCGCCTGGGTGCCCTTCCGGGGGCGCGGGCTGCTGTTCGGCGTCGTGCTGGCCACCCTGCTCGTCCCGCCGCAGGTGACCGCCGTGCCGAACTACGTCACGATCTCGGCGCTCGGGTTCGCCGACACCCGGGTGGGCCTGGTGCTGCCGTTCATGACGCAGGCCGCCGCGATCTTCCTGCTCCGTCAGTACATGTCGACGATCCCGGTGTCGGTGCTCGAGGCCGCGCGGATGGACGGCCTGGGGACGCTGCGCACCCTGCGCACCGTCGTCGTCCCGCTGAGCATGCCCGCGATCGCCACGGTCAGCGTCTTCAGCTTCCTGCTCTCGTTCAACGAGTACCTGTGGCCGCTGCTCGTCGCCCGCTCGCCCGACATCGCGACACCCCCGCTCGCGCTCGCCGGGCTCGCCACCAGGACTTCCGCGTTCCCCGACTTCACCCAGCTCGCCGCGGGCTCGCTGATCATCAGCCTGCCCACCCTCGTCGTGTTCGTTGTCGCCCAGCGCCGGTTGACGGCCGGCATCACCGGAACCGGGCTCGCGGCGTGACCGCCGAACGGGCGAGCCTCCCGAGAGGAAGATCCGTGACCCGATTCCGACGCGCGGTGCCGCTCGCCGTGGTGGCGGCGCTGTTCCCGCTGGCGGCCTGTGGCGGAGGCGGCTCGACGCCGGCCAGCCCGGGGGAGGGCCTGCGCCCGACCGCGCGCACCGCGGCCGCCGGCGTGGACGACGTCGAGGGCGCGAAGGCGTCCCCGCAGTGCGCCGCCCAGGTGAAGACGCTGCGGATGTACGCCGTGGGGAACCTGAACGACGTGGCGAAGTCCGGCAAGGCGTACATGGAGAAGACGCATCCCGGCCTCACGGTCGAGATCGTCGCCACCGCGCCCAACTATGTGGCGCTGGTGCAGCAGCTCAGCGCGGACCGCTCAGCCCACCAGCAGGTCGACGTCGCGGTCGCCGGCTTCGACGTGCTGCCGGTCTTCGCCGACCAGCTCGGCGCGCAGGAACTCTCCCCGCGGCTGCTGCGGGCCTCCTACGACCAGCGGATGGTCCCGCTCGGCCAGGTCGGCGGCCGCCAGGTCGGCATCCCCCAGCAGGTCTCGACGCTGACGCTGGTCTACAACCTCGACATCCTCGAGAAGGCCGGGGTCGACCCGAAGACGCTGACCACCACGGACGGTGTGATCGCCGCGGCCGACAAGATCAAGGCGTCCGGGCAGGACGTCCAGCCGATCGACATCCCGACCGGTCAGCAGTTCGGGCAGTGGGCGCTGAACACCCTCGCCAGCTCGAAGGGCGCGCCGATCCAGGACGAGGCGGGCCGGCCGCGGCTGAACAGCCCGCAGGCGCTCGAGGCCGCCCGGTTCCTGGCGAAGGTCGGGACGTACGGGCCGCAGTCCGACGACCCGACCAACCAGGGCCTGCTGCGGTTCGGTATCCGCAAGCAGACCGCGATGACGATGGTGACGGTCGCGGCCCTCGCGGGCGGCCTGAAGTTCATCCAGGACCAGGGGGCGCAGGGCTTCCGGGCCGGCGCGGTGCCGTTCCCGACGCTGCCGGGCGGAAAGCAGGCGCCGGTCGCGGGCGGCAACGCGCTGACCGTGCTGTCCACCGACCAGTGCCAGAAGGAGATGGCTACCGAGCTGGTCGTGTCGCTGCTGGCCCCCGACGTCGTGGCGGCGAGCACCGAGTCGCTGAGCTACCTGCCCGTGGACACCGAGGCGCTGACCCGGCTGGAGCCGTTCTACCGCCAGTACCCGCAGCTGCTGCCGTTCAACGACCTCATCCCGTCGCTGGTCGCGCCGCCGTCGTGGGGCGGCGCGCGCGGCGGGGAGCTCCCGCCGGCCCTGTCCGACCAGGTCGTGCGCATCATGACCGGGGCGGACGTCGACAAGACCCTCGCCGCGGCGCAGGCCGAGGCCGAGACCCTGACCCGGTGACGGCGAACCCGGTGCCGGCGAGCCCGGTCACCGCCACCTCGGGGGCCCGGATCGAGGCGGTGGGCATCGGCCGGGACTTCGGCTCCGTGCACGCCCTCGCCGGGGTCGACCTGGCGATCGAGGCCGGTGAGATCGTCGCCCTGCTCGGCCCGTCCGGGTCGGGCAAGTCGACGCTGCTGCGCATCCTCGCCGGGCTGGACGCGCCGACCTCGGGTGACCTGCGTTTCGACGGCGACAGCCAGCTCGGCGTCCCGCCGCACCGGCGTGACGTCTCGATGGTCTTCCAGCACTTCGCCCTCTACCCGCACCTGTCCGCGACGGACAATCTCGTGCTGGCCCTGCGCTACGGGCGCGGGATGTCCAAGGCGGCGGCCCGGGAGCGCGCCGCCGAGACGCTGCGGATGCTCGGCATCGCCGACCTCGCCCGGCGGCGCCCCGCCCAGATGTCGGGCGGGCAGCGCCAGCGGGTGGCGATCGGGCGCGCGCTGGCCACCCGGGCCCGCGTCGTCCTGCTGGACGAGCCGATGTCCGGGCTGGACGCGAAGCTGCGGGTGGAGCTGCGGGTGGAGATCGTCGGCCTGCTGCGCCAACTGGGCACCACCGCCGTGTTCGTCACCCACGACCAGGCCGAGGCGATGGCGGTGGGCGACCGGGTGGCGGTGATGAACCGGGGCGCCGTCGAGCAGATCGGCACCCCGGACGAGATCTACGACCTGCCGGCCACCCGGTTCGTCGCGACGTTCGTCGGCAGCCCGCCGATGAATGTCTTCGAGGGCACCTGGGCGGACGGCATCCTGCGCGGACCGGGCTTCTCCGCGCCGGCACCCGCCGCCGCGGTCGCCGTCGGGGTGCGGCCCGAGCACCTGAGGCTCGGCGACTCCGCCGCGGCCGCGTCCGGCACCCGCTCGCCGTCCGGCGGCGGGATCGGCGCCCGCGCCGGTGTCGGTGTCGGCACGGCCGCCGGGACGGGCGTGGGTGACGGGTTCCGGGTGAAGGGGCACGTCGTTGTCGCCGAGCGGCTCGGTGCGGAGCGCACCGTCTATGTGCGATCGGCGGCCGGAACGCTCGGGGTGCGGGTGGCGGCCCAGGTGCGGGTCGCGCCCGACGAGCCGGTCACGGTGACCGCGCCGGCCTCGGCACTGCTCTGTTTCGGCCCGGACGGCCGGTCGCTGCCGATCCCCCCGGCGCGCCAGCCGTCCTGACCACCACCGCTGACCTGCACCTCAGGACCTCCGGAGTGTTCCTCCGGAGGTCCTTTGTCGTTTCGTGGGTGTCCTGAGGCCCCCAAGTCCGGACCATGGAGAGTTCGGACCTTAGACCCTGGCCGGCGCCTGTCGGATGGCTGATGCTCATTCTGGGGCAAAGGCGGCTGTGCTCCGACCTGTGTCTAAGGCGGATCATCCCCGTGGCCCCGGCCGGCAGCCCTCGCGCGGGTGCCGGCGGCGGGGCCGCCTCGGCCGGCCTCGGGCGCGAGTGCCCGTCCGCGAGGCGGGCGGAGTGCGGGTGGACTTGTCCGGCCCTGTGCCGCATCTGGCGCCTACGGGACGATGCGGGCATCGTCGCACGCGCTTTGGCGAGCGAACCGTGCAATTGCGTCGCTGAAGTGGTCCGTGCGTTACCTCTTCGCTCACAACGCACTCTCCATCGCCCTGGGACACGAAGATGTCGCGACATAGCGTTGCTAGCTGGTCACGCAAGCGACTGTGTCAGCGACTAGAGGAGAGACGTCGATGCTGACGGACAATGCCCACGCCTGCACCCATCCCCTCGCCTTCGTCCGCGCTCAGCGTGGGTGGTCCTACCAACGGCTGGCACGCGTCGTCGCGCGTCGGGCCCGAGATCTCGGGGTCGCGAACATGGCCGCCGAGCGGCAGAAGGTCTGGCGCTGGGAGCACCGCGGGGTCGTGCCCGACCGTGTCTCCCAGCTGGCGCTCGCCGCCGAGCTCGGGGTCCCGACCGACCGGCTGGAGTCCCACCCGTGGCCGTCCTGGCTGCCGACCGGTGACGCCGTGCGCACGGAGTACCCGTGGACGGCCTCGGGCAGCGTCACCTCGCTCATGGACGTCGTCGAGGACGCGCTGACCGACCGCCGCGGCTTCCTGACCATCACCGGGCCCGGTGTCGCGTCGCTGTCGTCGGAGTGGCTCGGCCTGGAGCCGGCCCGGCTGCAGGCCGCGCTCGCCGGCGGCCAGGTGGACGAGCAGATCGTCAACCGGATCGAGCACAACATCCCCGGCCTGCGGGTGATGGACGAGCGTCTCGGCGGGGAGAGCGTGCGGCGGCTGGTGGACGCCGAGCTCGGCGTGGTCGCCGACCTGCTCGCCCGCGGCTCCTACACCGAGGCGATCGGCCGGCACCTGCACCTGGTCGCGGCCGAGCTCGCCCGGTTCGCCGGCTGGGTCTCCTTCGACGCCGGCTTCCAGACCGCGGCGCAGCGGTACTGGGTGACCGCGCTGCACGCCGCGCACGCCGCGGGGGACCGGATGCTCGGCGCGAACGTCCTGAAGAACATGTCGCTGCAGTGCGTGGACTTCGCCCGGCCGCGTGAGGCGGTCGACCTGGCGGAGGCCGCGGTCGCCAGCGCGCGGCGGGCGACCGGCCGGGTCGCGGCGATGCTGCAGATGCGCCGGGCCCGCGCGCACGCCGCGCTGGGCGAGGCCAGCGCCTGCGCCCAGGCGCTGGCCTGCGCCGAGGCGGCGTTCGTCGAGGCACGCGCGGAGGACCCGGCCTGGTCGGCCTACTTCGACGACGCCGAGTACCAGGCGCAGGTCGGCAGCTGCTACATCGACCTCGGCCACCTCGTGCACGCCGATCGCTGGCTCGAGGGCTCGCTGGCCATCCACCCGCACGAGCGCACCCGGGACCGCGCGACCTACCTGTTGCGGCGGGCCGCCGTCCAGATTGACCTGGGCAACCTCGACGGTGGGTGCTCGCTGGCGAAGGAGGCCCTGCCGATGCTGGAGGCGACCCGGTCGAAGCGGAACAGCCGGCGTGCCGACGAGGTCCGGCGGCGGCTGCGCCGGCACTCGGCGGACCCGGCCGCGCGTGAGCTCGACCAGATACTGGCCCGCACGGCCTGAGTGACCGGCGGCCCGCCGGTCATCCCGGCGGCCGCCGGACAGGCGGGCGGTGGCCGCCGGTCAGCCTCCGCCGCCGGTCAGCCTCCGGTGTCTCCGGTGTGCGGGTGCAGCAGGCGCCCCGCGGGACGGGTCGGCTGCTCCGGGCCGGCCTCGGGGTCGATCGTCGCCGCCACCTGGGCGCCGTCGGGGTCGGTGACGACGAGCACCGCGTCCGCCGGAAGCGAGCGCTTCACCACGGCCAGCGCGATCGGGCCCAGCTCGTGATGCATCTCGGACGCCCCGACGAAGCCGACCGCGCGACCGCCCGCGGTGACCGGGGTACCCGGAGCCGCGACGGCGCCGTCCAGGTGCAGCAGCACCATGCGCCGAGGCGGGCGACCCAGGTTGTGCACCCGGGCGACGGTCTCCTGGCCGCGGTAGCACCCCTTGTCCAGGTGTACGGCGGCCGGCAGCCAGCCCACCTCGTGCGGGATGGTGCGGTGGTCGGTCTCCCGGCCCAGGCGCGGCCGGCGCGCGGCGATCCGCAGCGCCTCGAACGCGCTCAGGCCGGCCGGGGTGGCTCCGGCGCCCACCAGCTGGTCGGCGATCGTGGCGAGATCCGCGCGTGCGACCAGCAGGTCCAGCCCGTAGGGCATCCGGCGGATCAGGGGGGCCAGGCCGCCCACGGCCGCGCCGGTGGCGGTCGGGTCGGTCGCGGCCGCCGCACGGGTGACCGGGTACGGGCCGGTGGTCACGGCACCGGCCGCGGTGGGGGAGCCCGCGGCGGCAGTGCCCGCGGCAGGACCGCCGCCTGCCTCGCCGGGGACGGCCGACGGCCCGAGCACGGCCCGGGCGACGTCATCCGCGTTCGGGCCGAGCAGCGACAGGACGGCCGTCTCGGCCGTGGCGTCAGCCGGCTCGACCCGGAGCATGAACCGCATCGACTCCAGGAAGGACAGCAGCCGCGGCGCGCTCCCGGGCTCGACGTCGATCCAGGTGGCGGTGCCGTCGTCGGCGAGCACCAGATGGTGCTCGATGTGGCCGTGCGGGGAGAGCACCAGTGCCTCGGTGCCTCGCCCCGGGGCCAGCTGCGACAGGTGCTGCGAGGTCAGACTGTGCAGCCAGGTGAGCCGCTCCGGACCGGTGACGCGCAGCACGCCGCGGTTGGAGCGGTCGACCAGCACCGCGGTGGTGACTGCCCGGCGCTGCTCGCGCAGCGGATCGCCGTAGTGGGCCGCGACCGTCGCGTCCGGCTCGGGGGCCGCGACCGCTCCGGGCCGCGCGAGCAGCGGAGACGGGGCCGGGGCCGGCCGGAGGGCCTGCGTGTCGGTGCTCATGCCAGGTCTAACGCCTTCCGGCCGCTGTGCACTCCGCGCACCGGCCCGCCAGTGTGAGGTGCTCCATGTCGACGGTGAAGCCCAGCTCCGCGCGCAGCTCGCCGACGATGCCCGCGAGCCGCTCGGGCGAGATCTCCAGGATGGCCCCGCAGGCGCCGCAGACCAGGTGCACGTGCGGGTCGACCCCGGTGACGTGGTAGGTCGGCGCGCCGTGTGAGAGGTGCGCGTGCGAGACGAGGTCGAGCTCCTCGAGGAGGTCGAGGGTGCGGTAGACGGTGGAGATGTTCACGCCGCTGGCTGTCTGCCGGACCTCGTGGACGATCGCCTCCGGGGTGGCGTGGCCCAGCCTGGCGACGGCCTCCAGCACCAGTTGGCGCTGCGGCGTCAGGCGGTACCCACGCGCACGTAGCCGTGTGTGCCAGTCGTCGACCTCGGCCGCCATGGAGAAAGTCTAGGCCCCGCCGCGCGGATCCCGGCGGGGCGGACCACACCCTGCTCCTCGCGGAGCACCAGTGGAAAAAACCGTTTGCGACGGCGGTCGGCTGGCGCGTAGCGTTCCCTGTACACGAGAAGGGAGGTGGTCCAGGCTTTGTATGCACATAGGACTCGTGAGGTGACTGTCCGCTAGCCGGTCTCGTGGTCCTCACCCCCTGCCGGGTGGCCCTCGGGCACCGGCACCGGCGAGTACCAGGCAGACACCCGACCCCCGGGTGCCGTCGTTAGTCCCGACGGCCCGTCCCGCCCTATGCGGGGCGGAGCACCCGGGGGTCGCTGCGTTTCCGGCGGTGCACGGGACCAGCGGAGGACACTGGCCGAGCACCGGGCCGAGCGGGCAGGATTCACCTATGCCGACGCTCGTCCTGCTCCGCCACGGCGAGAGCACGTGGAACCGTGAAAACCTGTTCACCGGCTGGGTGGACGTCGATCTGTCCGAGAAGGGCCTCAAGGAGGCCACGCGCGGCGGGGAGCTGCTCCAGGAGGCGGGGGTCCTGCCCGACGTGGTGCACACCTCGCTGCTCACCAGGGCCATCCGCACCGCGTGGCTGGCCCTGGACGCGGCCGGGCGCACCTGGGTGCCGGTGCGCCGCAGTTGGCGCCTCAACGAGCGGCACTACGGCGGCCTGCAGGGGCTGAACAAGGCGGAGACCCTGGCGAAGTTCGGCGACGAGCAGTTCCTGCTCTGGCGCCGCTCCTACGACACGCCGCCGCCGCCCATCGAGCCGAGCCAGCCGAGCGGCGTCGACGAGCGGTACGCCGACCTCGCTCCCGATGTGATCCCGCTCACCGAATGCCTGCGCGACGTCGTTGTCCGGATGCTGCCCTACTGGTATGACTCGATCGTCCCGGACCTGCGCTCCGGCGCGACGGTGCTCGTCACGGCGCACGGGAACTCGCTGCGGGCGCTGGTCAAGCACCTCGACGGGATCTCCGACACCGACATCGCGAACCTGAACATCCCGACCGGCATCCCGCTGCGCTACGAGCTGGACGACGATCTCAAGGTGCTGGACTCGGGCTATCTCGACCCGGCCGCGGCGGAGACCGCCGCCGCGGCCGTCGCGGCTCAGGGCAAGAAGAAGTAGTCGCCAGGCGGGCGGCGAGAAGCCGGGGCGGGCGGGTCGTCAGCCCGCCTTCTCGCCGGTGACCAGGTAGATCACCCGGCGGGCGACCGACACGGCGTGGTCGGCATAGCGCTCGTAGTAGCGGCCGCACAGGGTGATGTCGATGGCGGCCTCCATGCCGTGGGTCCACGGCTTCTCGATCAGCACGTGGAACAGGGCACGGTGCAGCCCGTCCATCGCGTCGTCGTCGGCCTCCAGCTCCTTGGCGAGCTCGGCGTCCCGGCTGGCGATCACCGAGCCGGCCTTGGCGACGATGCGCTGCGCGACCTGGCCCATCTGCAGCATCGTGGCGTGCAGCTCGGGCGGGACCGCCCGCCCGGGGTAGCGGCGCCGGGCGACCTTGGCCACGTGCAGGGCGAGGTCGCCCATCCGCTCCAGGTCGGCGACGATACGCAGCGTGGTCACCATCATCCGCAGGTCGGTCGCGACCGGGGCCTGCCGGGCCATCACATCGAAGGCCCGCTCCTCGATCTCGTTGCGGAGCAGGTCGACGGTCTCGTCCGCGCTGATCACGTTCTCGGCGAGCTGAAGATCGGCGTCCAGGAGCGAGGTGGTGGCCCGTGCCATCGCCGACGCGACCATGCTGGTCATCTCGATCAGCGATTGGTTGATGCTTTCCAGTTCTTCCTGGAAGACGTCCCGCACAGACGGCTCCTTACAGCTAGGGGAGGCTCGGAGCACCATTCGATCACAGTCGTTCGGTGGTCCTCGGGGGTTGACGTCAGACGATGATGCGCAGCCGTCGCCGTCGGGTGAACATCGACGATAGGCCGGATGAACACCTGGCGACCATCGGCCGTGAACCATTGCGAGCCAAGGCGCGGACGACCTGGTGGCGCCTAACATTCGGCACGTGGGGGACAGGTCGGACGATGACATGACAACCGGTCACGTCGCGTTTCGTCAGGGTTGGCTCTGCAGGGCCGGTACGGGTGCCCTCGACGGTCGGGTCGCGGCATCGTGGAGGGGACGCGGCGATGGCACGGCGGCCTGACTCGGCTGATCGGGGCGGTGCGACGAACACCGGCCCCCGCGGCGCGGCGGCGGCCGCCACCGGTCCGCACGCGCTGCCCGCCCACCTCGTCCGACAGGTGATCGCCGGCCTGCCCTCCGGGCTGGTGGTGGTGAACGCCGAGGACGTGGTCGTACTGGTCAACTCCGCCGCCCGCCGGATGGGTGTCGTCGACGGTGACGAGCTCAGCGTGGGCGAGGTGGCGGATCTGGTGAAGGCCTGCCGGGCCGCAGCGGCCGAGCGCAACCGTCAACTGGACCTGCCGCCGGTGCCCGAGCCACCGCTGACCAGGGCCCGTCCGGACCAGACCGCGCTGGCCGTCTGGGCATACGCACGACCGCTCGGTGACAGCGGGTACGTCTCGGTCCTGCTCGACGACATCACCGACTCGCGGCGGGTCGAGGCCGTCCGGCGCGATTTCGTCGCCAACGTCAGCCACGAGCTCAAGACGCCCGTCGGGGCGCTGCACGTGCTCGCGGAGGCGGTCAGCGAGGCCAGCGAGGACCCGGTGGCCGTGCGCCGTTTCGCGTCGCGGATGACGCACGAGTCCACCCGGCTGGCCCGGCTGGTCCAGGAGATCATCGACCTCTCCCGGCTGCAGGGCGCCGAGCCGATGCCCGACCTGGCCCCGGTGCCGGTCTCGGTGGTGCTCGCGGAGGCCGTCGACCGGAACCGGTTCAGCGCGCAGGCGCAGGAGATCTCGGTCGCCGTCATCGGCGCCGGCGGGCTGCGGGTCCGCGGCGACGAGAACCAGCTGGTCACCGCCGTGGCGAACCTGCTGGACAACGCCATCAGCTACTCGCCGCGCGGCACACGGGTCGTGCTGGGAGTCCGCCAGGTCGGCGGAACGATAGAGATATCAGTCGCGGACGAGGGAATCGGCATCGCCGAGAAGGACCTGGAACGGGTCTTCGAGCGTTTCTACCGCGCCGACCCGGCGCGTTCCCGGGCGACCGGGGGAACTGGTCTCGGCCTGGCTATCGTGAAGCACATCGCGACCAACCACGGCGGTTCGGTGAGCGTGTGGAGCGCGGAGGGTCGGGGCTCGACGTTCACGCTGCGCCTGCCCTCCGGTACCGACGATCCCAAGGCGACCGGGTCCGGAGCGGGCCGCTCCGAAACAGGCCGTGCGGGGAAGTCCGGCGGGGTGGCGAAGGCCGGCCCCGCGGCGAGATCCGGCGGCACGGTCGAGCCCGGCGGCACGGTCGAGCCTGGTGGCGCGGCTCCGTCGCGGCCGAGCGGTGTCGTTCCGTTGCGGCCGCCAGTCGATGCACCCGATCTCGCCGATTCCGCGTCGCGGGGCCCGGTCCTGGCGGAAACTGTGCACGAATCAGCTGGTCGCACCCGGCCGGCGGCGGCCGCTCCGGTCGCGTCCGAGAATTCCTCCGGAACCGGCCACGGCGGCCCCGGAGCATGATCCGGAGCCGGTATTCCAACCGGCTTTTCAGCGGTGGCCCCTGTTCCCGGCACCGGCCGTAAAACGGTGTGACACCGCGCGGTGAAACATTTCGTCCCCGGAGATCCCGGCGGACGCGGGAGTACAGGGAGCGTGACGGTGACCAGGCTGCTCGTGGTCGAGGACGAGGAGTCCTTCTCCGATGCGTTGTCGTTCATGTTGGAGCGTGAGGGGTTCGAGGTCGCCGTCGTCGGTGACGGGCCCAGCGCGCTGGCCGAGTTCGACCGGCACGGTGCCGACCTGATCCTGCTCGACCTCATGCTCCCCGGCCTGTCCGGGACGGAGGTCTGTCGCACGCTGCGCGCCCGCTCGACCGTGCCTGTGATCATGCTCACCGCCCGGGACAGCGAGATCGACAAGGTGGTCGGCCTCGAGCTGGGCGCCGACGACTACGTGACGAAGCCGTTCTCGGCCCGCGAGCTCGTCGCCCGGATCCGCGCCGTCCTGCGCCGCCGGGTGGAGACCGAGGAGGTGTCCGACGCCACCCTGGAGGTCGGCCGGGTGCGGATGGACGTCGAGCGGCATGTCGTCACCGTCGACGGCAGCCAGGTCGCGCTGCCGCTCAAGGAGTTCGAGCTGCTGGAGATGTTCCTGCGCAACGCGGGCCGGGTGCTCACCCGCGGGCAGCTGATCGACCGGGTCTGGGGGTCGGACTACGTCGGCGACACCAAGACGCTCGACGTCCACGTGAAGCGCCTGCGCACCAAGATCGAGGCCGAGCCGGGGGCGCCGCGGCACCTGGTGACGGTGCGTGGCCTGGGTTACAAGTTCGAGCCCTGACCGGCTCCCGCCCCCCACTGGCCGGCTGACGTGGTCGGAAGCGGCACTAGGTTGGATGGGCGCCCGGGACGGACGGATTCCGGGGCAGGCCACGCGCGGCCTCCCGGTCACGGGGCGTCGGCGGCGGCATACACAGGGGGGTGACCAGTCCGGTGACGAGCGGTCGTAGGACGGGCCGTCGCGGGGCCATCGGTCGGATGGCGATCCGGGCGGGTGACCGGCGGTGCGGTTGAGACCGGCGCTGGCGCGCCGGGGACCGGGCGGAGGTGTTCCGGTTAACAGGGCCGGCGCCGACCAGCCCGGCGCTGTTGAGCTCGGCGCTGTTGAGCTCGCCGCTGGTGAGACCAGCGCTGTCGAGCCCGGGGCGGACGCGACCGGCGTGAACGAAGCAGTCGCGGACATCATCGGCCCGGGCACGGCTGGTGCCGACACGGCTGGTGCCGACACCGCTCGCGCCGACACCGCTCGCGCAGGCACCGGCGGCCAGGCTCCGCGGAGCGGCGACGACGGTGCGCTGCGTGAGCTGGAGCGTGGCCTGCGGCCCACCGCCCCGGCCGCGGACAACCGGGTCGCGGCGCCTCCCGGTCATCCGCACGGCCCGATGCGCCTCGGTGTGATCGACATCGGGTCGAACACCGTCCACCTGCTGGTGGTGGACGCGCACCGGGGTGGCCAGCCGCAGCCGGCGGCGAGCGTGCGGGTGCCGTTGCGTCTGGTCGAACTGCTCGACGACGACGGGCGGCTGGCCGAGCGTGGTGAACAGGCGCTGACCGACTGCATCCAGCAGCTGCGGGCGCACGCCCAGGACCTGCACGTGGTCGACCTGGTCGCCTTCGCCACGTCAGCCGTCCGGGACGCCCCGGACGGGGACGAGGTGCTGACGCGGGTACGCGCCGACACCGGGCTGGAGGTCGCCGTCCTGCCGGGTGAGGCCGAGGCGCGGCTCACCTTCCTGGCGGTGCGCCGGTGGTTCGGCTGGAGCGCGGGACGGTTGCTCGCGCTCGACATCGGCGGCGGCTCGCTGGAGATCGGCGCGGGCATGCACGAGGACCCCGAGGTCGTCGCCTCCCTCCCGCTCGGCGCGAGCCGGCTGACCAGGGACTGGCTCAGCGAGAACGACCCGCCCAAGCGTTCGGAGCTCAACGCGCTGCGCCGCTATGTCCGGGCGCAGATCGCGCCGGTCGTCGGGTCGCTGTACCACGTGGGCGAGCCGACCCGGGCGGTGGCGACGTCCAAGACCTTCCGCTCGCTGGCCCGTGTCTCCGGCGCCGCGCCCTACGGCCGCGGGCCGTACGTGCGGCGGGTCCTGCGCCGGGAGGACCTCGTGGAGGTGGCCGCGCGGGTGTGCCGGATGTCGGCTGCCGAGCGCGCGGCGCTGCCGGGTGTCTCCGCGTCGCGGGCCAGCCAGCTGATCGCGGGCGCCGTCGTGGCGGCCGAGGCGCTGGATCTGTTCAACCTCGAGGAGGTGGAGATCTGCCCCTGGGCGCTGCGCGAGGGGGTGATCCTGCGCCGGCTCGACCTGCTGACCTCGGGACTGGACGGCCCGCGTTCGCTTCCACCGGCACGGTAGCGATGACTTGCGTCACTGTGTGGTCTCGTCGTCGGCGATTCTGAACGCGGGAGCGCCGTGGGCGCGGGGCCGGTCATCCGCCGGACACCCGTCCCGCACCGCTGGTCCTGCCGTCGCGCCGCTGGTCCGGTTACCGGGCCCGGGCCCGCGGGCGGCACCGCCGGGCCTGTCCGGCGATGCGTTCCGCCTCCTGGCGGAGCAAAGGCCCGGGAGGCGGCACGCCGGGTATGGCCTAGCCTGGATGACGGGGCCGGTTCCTCACCGGTCCGGGACGGGTCCGGTCACAACAGGCGTCCGGCCGTTCGGCCGCCGAGATCCTGATACGGGAGCCGAAGTGCAGCAACGCGGTGCCAGGAGGCGGCCGGTGGCGCCGGCGCCGCCGCCGGCGGGGTCCTCGCCGACGACGCCTCCGTCAGCGCCATCTCCGTCAGCGGGCGCTTCACCGGCAGCATCTTCGCCAGCGGTGCCTCCGTCGGTGGCGGCGGCGGCGTCGCCGTCCGGCATGGTCGTCACCCCGCGGCTCGGGGCGCCGGCCGGCCCACCCGCCGCCGGGTTCCAGCCGGTGGGCGGTGGGCTGGTGGCACTCTCCACGGCCTCCACCTACCCGGAGTCGACGGCGACCGCCTTCGAGATGGCGGCGCGGCTCGGCTACGACGGCGTCGAGATCATGGTCTGGACGGACCCGGTCAGCCAGGACCCGCAGGCACTGCGCCGGCTCCGTGACTACCACGGCATCCCCATCCTGGCCGTGCACGCGCCGTGCCTGCTGCTGACGCAGCGGGTGTGGGGGACGGACCCGTGGGCGAAACTCGAGCGCGCGCGGGCGGTGGCGGAGACCCTCGAGGCGCCCACGGTCGTCGTTCATCCACCGTTCCGGTGGCAGCGCGACTACGCCCGCGAGTTCGTCGCCGGCATCCACCGGATGGCCGGCGAGACGGACGTCCGCTTCGCGGTGGAGAACATGTTCCCGCTGCGCGCCCGGGGCCGGGAGGTCTCGGCCTACGCCCCCGACTGGTCGCCGATCGACGACGGCTACCAGCACGTCACGCTGGATCTCTCCCACACCAGCGTCTCCCGGTCGGATGCGCTGCTGATGGCGGACGAGCTCGGTGACCGGCTCGCGCACATCCACATGGCGGACGGCACGGGGCTGGCGAAGGACGAGCACCTGGTGCCCGGCCGCGGCACGCAGCCCTGCGCCGAGCTGCTGGAGCGCCTCGCGGCGAACGGGTTCGACGGCACGGTCGTCGTCGAGATCAACACCAGGCGCGCGGAGTCGCGCGACCAGCGTGAGGCCGACCTCGCCGAGGCGCTGGCCTTCACCCGGCTCAACCTCGCCGCTCCGGCCGGAGTCGTCCCGGTTCCCTGACGAGGGCCTTACCGTCCGGTGGGGTAAGCCACTGTCAGTGGCGGAGTTGCCGCGTAGGGGCCACTATCGGGGCGTGTCCCCTGGATCACTCTTCGACCCGTTGGCCGACGCGTACGACCAGGCCCGGCCGGGCTACCCGGACCAGCTTTTCGCCGATCTGGAACTGCTCGCCGACCGGCCCGTCGCCGGCGCCGGCGTGGTCGACGTGGGCGCGGGTACGGGGATCGCCACCAGGGCCATGATCTCCCGGGGTGCCTCCGTCCTGCCTGTCGAGCTGGGCCCGGTGATGCTCGACCGGCTGCGGCGGCGGACCCCGGACCTGCCCGTCGTGCGGGGCGACGGGGAGGCGCTGCCGCTCCGGAGCGCGTCGGCGGACCTGGTCACCTACGCCCAGGCCTGGCACTGGGTGCGGGTGCCGGTGGCGGCGGCGGAGGCGGCCCGGGTGCTTCGCCCCGGCGGAGCGCTCGCCGCGTGGTGGAATGACGTCGACGCCGACGACTTCCACTGGTACCAGCGCCAGCAGGACCGCCTCGAGGCGATGAGCCCCGGCTACACCAGGGAGTACCGCAACCGGCCGTTCGCCGACGAGCTGCGTTGGACGGGGCTGTTCGCCGAGGTGGCTACGGTGACCTGCCGGTGGCACCGGGAGCTGGACATCGACCTCTACGAGACGTGGCTGTGCTCGAAGTCGTACGTCGCCGCGATCGGTGACCGGCTCGAGGACTTCCTCGCGGCTGAGCGCCGCTCTCTGCTGCGCTCGTTCCCCGACGGTCGGATCATCGAGCCGTTCCGGACGATGCTGGTCGTCGCGCGCGTCCCCTGAACCACCGACCGATCGTGATGCCGGCGCGGATCCGCCGGTGATGTTCGCGAGGTGCCTTCGCGCAGGTAGCGGCGCCGTGATGCTCCCTTGACGCCGGGCGGTCGGGCCGTTGGTGGATACCTCTCGTAATCGTCCAACTCCTTTCGGATCCTTTAGAAACGTGTCAGGAGTATGCGACTGGAAGTCTGATAAGGGGCTTCCGCTATCGTCGTGCGCGTTCGTGGGGTTCTGACCGACTCGCCCGTGTCGTCGCATGGCCGGGCGCGCCGGTCTTGATCCTGGTC